>NZ_CAJXIP010000033.1 GCF_913054395.1 uncultured Roseovarius sp. | reverse complement strand
CCCCGCGCTTTACGCAGCAGTCGAAGCGATTGCGGGTGCATGTGGCTCGACCGCCTCGATGCTGACGGCGCATTTTCTGGCGACGGATTCCCTCCTTCTGGGCGCAGATACCGAATTACAGGCGCGCATTCTGCCCGATGCCGCAGCGGGCCGCTCGCTTGGCGCGTTTGCGCTGACGGAACCGCAGGCCGGTTCAAACCCCGCCGACATGCGGACAACGGCCAGACGCGATGGCGATGGGTACCGGATCAAGGGTTCAAAATGCTTCATCTCGAATGCGGGCGCCGCAGATTTCATCGTGGTCTATGCCAAGACCGACCCGGACGCCGGTGCGCGTGGCGTCAGTGCATTCATCATCGAGCCGAAAAAGATCGACGGGGTCGTGATCGCGTCGCATGAAAAGACGATGGGCCTGAAAGGCGGGCATGTCTTTGGCATCAGCTTTGATTGCCGGGTGCCGATTGAAAACCGTCTGGGCGAAGAAGGCACAGGCTTTCGCACCGCAATGAAGGTTCTGGACAATGGCCGGATTGAAGTCGCCGCTCAGGCAACAGGGATTGCAGATGCCGCCCTTAACGCGGCTATTTCCTATGCCAGGGAAAGACGGGTCAACGGTCATGCGATCGCCGAATTTCAGGGGCTGCAATGGATGCTTGCCGACAGTGCCACCGAACTGGCGGCCGCGCGCGCATTGGCAATGCAGGCAGCGACGCTGCGCGGCACCGGCATGCGCTATTCCAGAGAATCCGCCTTTGCCAAGCTTTATGCCAGCGAAGCGGCGTGGCGCATTGCCGACCGGGCGTTACAGATCCACGGGGGCTATGGCTATACCCGCGATTTCCCGTTGGAACGCTATCTGCGCGACCTCAGGATTTTCCGCATTTATGAAGGGTCTTCAGAGATACAGCGCACGATCATTGCACGCGAGTTGCTCGCATAATCGGCGGCTCTCTATTGTTCGATGGCGTCCAGGCCAAACGCGCCATCGGATGCCGGACCGGATGCTGCAACGCCGAACGGGCGTGCACTGTACCTGATGAACGACCGCCCGGTGACGCGGACTTTGGGGCGAGACGGCTTTCGCATGTCCGCCAGTCGTATAGAGCGCGGCCTTTTTCGGGCATGCGGTCGATCTGCGGGATTTTTCCAACAATGGGAAAGCAGTATTTTCGGCTGAGTTTCGTCAATACCCCCAGTTTTGAAGTTATATCGCATAGCAAAGCGCGTTAGAGAGAGGCAAATCCAGCACACCACACCTAAAGGCACCCGATGACCCCGCTGACCCTCACCTCTCTGGCTGACCTCCAAGGCTTGACTGTCGATACCATCATCGACGCCCGCGCCCCGGCCGAGTACGCCGAGGACCATCTGCCCGGTGCGATCAATTTGCCCGTCCTCGACGATGCCGAACGGGCCGAGGTCGGCACTGTCTATACGCAATCCAGCCCCTTCATGGCCCGCAAAATCGGCGGCGCATTGGTGGCGCACAACATTGCGAACCACCTGCGCGGGCCGCTTGCGGACAAAGACGGCGCTTGGCAGCCACTGGTCTATTGCTGGCGTGGCGGGCAACGCTCTGGCGCCTTCGCCACTATCCTTGATCACGTCGGCTGGCGCGTGCAGCTGCTAAAGGGGGGCTATCAAAGCTACCGCCGCGAGGTCGTGAAAACACTCTACACCGCCCCTCTGCCCCACCGCTTGATGCTTATCGACGGCGGGACCGGTACGGCCAAAACCGCGCTCTTGCACCAGCTTGCGGCACAAGGCGCACAGATCCTGGACCTTGAAGGGATGGCCGCCCATCGCGGGTCGCTTTTTGGCAGGGTCAATACGCCACAGCCTGCGCAAAAGATGTTCGAAACCCGCATCGCCGCAGAATTGATCACGCTTGACCCGGACAAAATAACCTTTGTCGAGGCCGAAAGCAGCAAGATCGGCGACCGCATAATTCCGCCATCGCTCTGGGCCTTGATGACAGAGGCCCCCCGCACCCACATCACGGCCCCGTTGCAGGCGCGCTGCACCTTCCTATGCCGTGCCTACGCCGATCTTACGCAGGACAAAGCCGCCCTAAGTGACCTGCTGGACAAATTGCGTCCTTATCATGCACGCGAGCGGATCGAACAGTGGCATGCGCAGGCACAAACAGACGATTGGCACTCATTGGCGGCGGGGCTGATCGCGGATCACTATGACCCGCGCTATGCCAAATCCGCCGTTCTTAGAGACACCCCTGTACACAGGATCGAGATATCCGATCTCGACGACAGCACACTTGCCCGAACCGCGCAGGCCCTGCACGCAAAGTTCAGCTAGAACATGTTGCGTTCTTCGCATGTTCGAGACGCTTTAAGACGCAAATGCCCCGTTCCCTCGGTCAAGCGGCCAATCACATGGCCCGCGCAGCCTTTTGCAGCCAAGGCCCCGATCACAGCAGCACTCTGCCCTTCCGGCACCGCGGCCAACAATCCGCCTGCCGTCTGCGGATCATAGAGCAACGCATCCTGTTCCCCTTCAATCGGCGCGTCCGCGCGGTTCGCTGGCATCAATGTCGATGACACCCCCGCATCCGACAACGCCCTCGCCCCCGCATAGGTCGGAATGGCATCCCGCCACAGGTCGCCGTTCAATCCCGACGCCTTACAGATCGCCCGCACATGACCCGCCAATCCGAACCCGGTCACATCGGTCATCGCATGGGCGACCGGTGCCAACACCGCCGCCTCGCGATCCTGCACCTGCCCCATGATGGCAAGTGCGGCCGCAACATCGCGCCCGTCCGCCTGCCCCGCCATATCTGCCGCGAGAATAACGCCTGATCCAATGGGGCGCGTCAGGATCAGAACATCACCGGCCTTTGCCCCGGCAATCGTCAACGGCATCGCGTCCCTGGTCCCCGTCACGGTAAAGCCGATTGTCAGCTCCGCGCCCATGGTCGTGTGCCCACCGACCAATTGTGCACCTGCCGCACGCAAGACCTCTGTCGCAATCCGGGTAATTTCCGACAACGTTCGCGCCTGCAATTCGGCAGACATCTGCGGCACGACAATCGACGCCAACCCGACCTGCGGCTGTGCCCCCATTGCCCAGACATCACCCAAAGCATGCACCGCCGCGATCCGTGTCATCAGGGCAGGATCGTCAATGAAGCTGCGCAAATGATCAGTGCTGATCACCTGAAATCCACCCTCAGGCTGGCGCAGTACAGCCGCATCATCGCCCACGCCGGTCACGACATCGCCACGGGGCTGTGCAACCGTCTGTAACGCGCCTGACAGCACCCCCTGCCCCACCTTGGCACCACACCCACCGCACAACGGCTTGGCCGCCAAGATCTCTGCCACTCCGCTCGCCATCTCTCCGGTGACCTTGGGCAGCGCCATCTTTGGCAGATCATTCAGCCGATCCATGAACGCCCGGTCAATCCGGTCTTTCCAGCGCCACATGAACGGCCCCGTCAGGGCAAATCCGAATTTCTCAGCCATCGCGGTTTGCCCGCCCAGAGAGATCAGCTTGAGGTAATTCTTTTGCGGCCGCCACGTCTTGCGCCTGCCGCCACTCAGCGCCGCGCGCATATTATGATGCAATATCGGCGCGGCCCGCACAGCGAAAACGCCTGCCTTGGGGCGGGGCGCGTGCGGCATCACCGCACAATCGCCAACCGCAAACAGCGCCTCATCCCCGACCACCCCGAGATCAGCTCCGACTTCAATAAACCCGTCCCGCTGGGGCAAATCCGCAGTTGCTATCCAACGATGCGCAAACGCCCCCGCCGCACCAACGCAAAGCCTCGCCGAAACAGGGTCCTGACCGTCCAACAGCACCTGATCTGCACAAATCTCAACCACCGTGGCATCGGTTTTTACCGCAATCCCCAGACCGTCCATAGCCACCAGCATCCGTTGACGCGCCTTGTCTCCGACACCAGAAATCTGCGGCCCCGCCTCAATCACCGTCACACGCGGGGCCACGCCTGCGGCCCGCAATGCATAAGCCATCGCCATCGCCAGTTCACATCCCGCGACACCGCCGCCGATCACGGCCACATCCGGGGCAACCTGACCCTGCGCTGCCTGCTCAAGAAAAACGCGCCACCGTGCGGCATAGGCATCTAGGGGCTTGGTCCCGATCCCGTGTTCCGCAAATCCCGGCAGGTCCATCTGGGCCGTGATGCCCACGTCAATCGACGCCACATCATAGGCCACCGGCCCGCGCCCTTCCAACGCCACCTCACGCCGTACCCGGTCAACTCCAACCGCCTTATCAAAGATCAGCCGCGCGCCCGCATGACGACACAAGCGCACCAGATCAATCTCAAGGTCATCGCGCCCGTAGTGCCCCGCCACATGTCCCGGAAGCATGCCTGTATAGGGTGCGGTCGGCCCCGGATTAATCACCGTCAACCTTACGCCGGGCAACGGATCCATCCCCCAGGCCTTCAGCACCAAAGCATGCGCATGCCCGCCCCCAACCAATACCAAATCGCGTGTATAGGGCACCGTCGTCAGCACAGGTCATCTCACTTACTGGTCATGAATAGCCATGGGTTTGGGGCAGGTTCACAAAATGCCCCTTCTCGATCGTCTGTAACAGCGCGGCCAGATGAAACACCACTGAAAATCCCGCGACTTTGGAATTACTCGTACACCGCGTGGATATTTTCACCCACCGACCTCTGACGCGCCTGGATGCGTTGGGTGATCGCCGCGCGCAGGTGCCCGCACGCTGGCGGCCTCGGGCTTCGTTCGAAGACAATTTTCAGGTGGGATTCATGAAATGGGCCCGCCATGCCGGCGGACCCACAGAGTACAAGAGCAAAAGTCCGGGCTTACTCGGCTTCGTCCATTTTCGAGGCGTTGAGCTGCGCATATTTCTCTTCACCCAATTTGGCGACCAGATCGAGTTGCGTTTCGAGAAAGTCGATGTGACCTTCTTCATCGGCAAGCAATTCCTCAAACAGGTTCTTGGTTACAAAGTCGCCGATCTCTTCGCAGTACTTCCGCGCTTCCATATAGAGTTCCCGCGCACCATGCTCTGCGGCCAGATCGCACTCCAGCGTTTCCTTCGGCGTTTGCCCGATACGCAGCGGGTCGAGCTTTTGCAGATTTGGATGACCCTCAAGGAACAGAATACGGTCAATCAACTTGTCCGCGTGGTGCATCTCTTCGATGCTTTCCTCGCGGGATTTCTTGGCCATATGGCCAAGGCCCCAATCCTCCTGCATCCGGTAATGCAGCCAGTACTGGCTGACTGCGGTCAATTCGCTGCGGAGTGCATCGTTGAGATATTGGATTACTTTCTTATCGCCGTTCATTGTGTTTCTCCTGTGTTGCTCCGCGAAGGTTGCGGAGGGGCATAGGGACTTCCAAGTTCGGGTTTTTGCGCATTGTTTCCAGGAACAGGGGAAGGCAACCACCACAATCTGCGGCGCTGCCCAAGGCGCGGTAAACTTTGCCCGGCGTGATCAGGGTATCAGCGTCCGCTGCCCGCATCCAGTCAATAGCCGCATGGATGTCGTGGTCGGTAATGTTTCGGCAATGGCAGACGATCATGGCAGAGGTCCTTGGTTGGCTTGCTGGAACACGGCCTCGGGGTCATCAAGGCTGTCCTTTTCAGTGAAGCGTTGTTTGTTTCCTTGGAGAATGATCGGCCTTGATGGCCATGCGCCGGAGCGCGAGACCGAACTCCTGCGCAAATCCTACAAGAGATGGGGCCACGTCCGGTCGCACTATTGTTGTCGCTAAAAGAAGTGCATCTTCACGTTCGCCTTCGCTGGCATAGCCCACGAAGGTGGCAAAACAGGACTCGTCAGATCCAAGGCATTTGCATGTCACGTGGTGGCGCATAAGGGGACGGCGCCCGTAGCGGACACAAAGATCGCAAAGAAGCTCAAACGACTTCAATGCTTTCCGTCCGTTTTCAGGACCAAGTGCCGTGGCGAAATCGTTCCAGACCTGCGCCTGAGCGTCGGGGCCATCGCACCACAAGCGAAGGTAAAGGACCGCTCCCGCTTCGACTGGCCCAAGTTCGGTGATATATCCGACGGGCGCACTGCCGCGATGTGGGGGCATCGCGTTCATGTCGCAAGCACCAGCTTACCCGCGCGCGCAATGCGACGCGTGTAAAGCTGATCTTCCAATTTCATCCGAGCATGAGCACCGCCTGTGGTCCGGCCGGTTGCCTCATGGATCGGGAAAACATCCTCAAGCCGGACCGTAGCTTGCCTTGCTGCGTTCATCGTCATAGCCCGCTCCATTCGCCACATTCGGCCTTTTGGAGCAGCCATTCGATGTCGAAAAGGCTCGGCAGGCCCAGATCAGTTGCGACAAACAAAGCCTCATGCCAGTCCGACCCGGTGTTCTCAGCCCTCGCATCGGCAGGTTTCATGAGCTCACTCCCTTTGGAATTTCGAGTATTTGGCTTGCCCCAGACTCGGTGGTTGGCTTCTCCGCGAGAAGTTGACAAAAATACTCACTTAAGTCAATCCGACAAATTGAGTCAGATTTAGGTCCGCGGCACTTTTGGCAACTTGCCGCCAGTCATGCGAAATGACGCATCGGTCAATCTGGCCGTAACCTGTTGAAAAACGCCTGCTGGAGTGAGGCATGAACTGCGAATTGAATTTCCCGGTGACGTCGGGAAATGGGCGAGTCCGGGACCGACGCAAGAGACACAGGTTGTTTTGCGCGCTTTCGGCCGACTTTGCGCTCAATGCTCTGACAGTGCCCCAAAACACGGCATAAAATTCAAGTCGCGCCCTGATGAAACTCAGGGTTTAGCGGAGAATGGCAAATCAATGGAAAACGTCGCACCCGGCCTGTCATTTGTGCTTTCGGCGCGTATCCGACCTTTATGTGCCGCAATAATCCGGTGGCAATAAGCAAGCCCTACGCCAGTGCCTTTGCCGATATCCTTTGTTGTAAAAAGCGGGTCAAATATGCGGTTTATGATTTCCGGGCTAATGCCCGGCCCGTTGTCGGTTATGGTCAGGTGCAGCTGGTTGGCGCTCTGATCACATCTGATTGTGATCTGGTCGCCGGTTTCAGAGTCGCGAATGGCGTGGATGGCGTTTGTCAGCAAATTGATGATGACCTGAACAAGTTGCACTTCGTCCGCATCAATAAGCTGGAAATTTTCAGGGTGCTCCGATGAAATCCGGATGTTGGCGGCTTCGGCCTCAGCCGAGACCGCGTCAATGGCGCCAGAAATCAATTTGGCAGGATCTACTGCGCGTAAATCAAGCGGTTCCTGACGCGCCAGCGACAGAAAAGACCGGACAATGCGTACACAACGATGCGCAGCTTGCGAGAGCTTGCTGATACGCCGTTCGAAACCGGAGTTTTCCAGCTCTTCCTGCAAAATGTCTGCATTCCCAACAATTATGGACAAAGGATTGTTCAGTTCATGTGCGATACCGGCGAGCAGCTCTCCCAGGGCAGATAGTTTTTCTGATTGAAATAGCTGCTCTTTCTGACGGTCCAATTCAGCCTGAACAGACAATTCAGCCGTCAGATCCTCGATATTTGCAACAATCACGTCCTCGCCGCGATAGTCGATCAGCCGTGCTGAAATGACGGCCGGAAATTCCTGTCCGTCCGGACGCAGGCAAGTAAGGCGCATATTGTCGACCGCGGCATCCGGCAATAGAAGTGTGACGAAATCGGCGCGCTCCTCGGCATGGGCGAAGTGGGCAAAGCTGCTTTTGGCAGAGCCCAGCAATTCGGTTGCCGCAGGCGAGCGATAGATGATCTGACCATCGGCAACACGGGCCATGGTCAGACTTGCCGGGCAGGCCTCAAGAACTTTTCTCAGAAGGGTTTCGGCCTCGCGCGCGGCGTCAATTTCATGTGTCTCATCGACATGCAGAGATTGTGTAAGAACAAACCCACCACCCGCGACCTGGCCCAATTTTATAGAATAAACCTGTCCTCTCCCGGATGGCATCTGAACAGCATCCGCAAAGGTGGGATCAATCTCGAAGCCGGCCTCCATTTCGTCGAGGCGCTGGCTGACGGTGGGGGGCATGATGCCACGGTTCACGGCCTCACGCAGAAAAATGCTCCAGGGGACTCCGGGTTTCAGAACATCTGAAAGCGCGGGGTAAAAGGCCAGAAAGCTGGCATTGGCAAGTGTTAGCTGCGCGTCTGCATCGAAAATGGCGACCCCTTGATCCAGAAACCCGACCACGTCATGCAGGGTTTTGGCATCAGCACGCGGCTCAGACCTGTCCGGCGGCGCGGGCATCGCTCTCTAGCCTGTTGGCCCGGCGGCAGGCAGATCTTCGATCATGACCTGACCGTCGCCACCGACCACCGGGGTAATCTGAAATCTGTCAGCGATCTGTGCCGCAAAGCCTGTGTCCGAGACCACGGACATCGGACTTGCCGCCGCGCGGTTGGAAAGGGCTTTGGTGACGGTTGGACCAAAGACATCGTAAATATAATTCTGACTACCGACGACAGACCCGATGACCGACCCGGCGGCAGTTCCGATGCGCGCGATCCATTTGATCGGGTGGGACATGTTGCGTCGGTCGAGATACCGCAGGAAACGCACGGCAGAGTTTGCAATAGCAATTGCATGCGCGTCATTCGGATCGGGAACGCCCGAGACGGTAACATAGCTGTCCCCGTTTGTCCGGATGCGCTGACAGCCGAATTGCGCACCTATCCTATCGAAAGCGCTGTAGATATCGTTAAGTTCGCTGACGACGACGCCCGGTTCATTTTCGCTCAGCAGGTCGTCAAACCCCACAAAATCCAATGCCAGAACAGAAACCGGGTTGAACAGGCGCGGCGAGACGACGCCAAAGGTTTTGTATTCTTCATAAGCCGCGCGCGGCATCATGTTGAGAAGCAGTTTCTCGACCTGTTCCTTCTCGCGTTTGATCTCGTGCGTATTTCGCTCAACCATCATCGAATAGGAATCAATCATCGATTCCAGTTCCTTGATGCGCGTGATGTTCTGACAGACCAGAACGGCAATATTGCGGCCCGCGTCGTCGGCGCGGTTGAATTCCATCGCAACCGTCATCTTACGGCGACGCAGTTTGAACGAAATCTCGGTTGCCATGTGGCCGCCGTTGCGCATTTCCGCAAGCAGTTCGTTACTATCGAGATCGGGGAAAAGATCCGTCAGTTTGGCCGCAGGATCGTTTTCGCCAAACCATTCGTTGAACGTGTCATTCCGAAATTGCAACGTTAGCGCATTCAGGTCGATCAGGGCCACGCCGACGCCGATGGCGCGCAAAAGCTGCTCATTGATGGCTTCAATCGACATTGGGTTTCTCAACCAGCAGCACTCGGCGGTGTTCAAATCCCTCTAAAACGATTTCAATATCCGCAGGCGCAACATCGAAGTCCGCCAGTGTCTCTGCCACAATCTCTTTCAGGCGGTCAAAATGGTGATGTTCGATGTTCATATTACGGTGTGCCCGTTCAATGCGGTCATCCGAAAACGTGGCGGGGCCCCCCATCAGCGCCGAGATGAATTGGGTTTGATGATCAATCAGCTTTGGCAGGTCCACATCGTCAAAGAACGGACCGACATCATCATCTTCAAGCATTCGATCATAGAACGTCAGGACGATTTTACTGATCTTTGAAAAACCACCATATTTTTCAAACAGAGTTTTTTCCATGAGTGCCCCCAAGTGCCTCGGGCGTGCAGCCATTCCCTTCTGCATACGCGGCCAGAGACTTGAAATGTAAGCTGCATTGCCTGCTACCGTCAATCTTCGCAAGAAAAGCTGCAACTTCACGGTATCTCGTCTCCGCCTTTCAAAGGAGCGATAATTTCGCCCGAGCCACCGAGAACGTTGACCATGATCAATGAAAGTTAACCAATCAGATCATAGCGTGATCAAAGCCGATACTGCGAAAGTACGATTGCTCACGCGCCAATGGGTCTGGCTTGCGCTGTTTTTTGGCACCGAGATAGGTCATTTGCGCCATGGCGATGCTGTTACTGTTCTTGAAACGGGCCATTGGGGGTCTCCTTTTCTAGCTTCATGTTTCGGCTCTTGGTGTGAATGTCCGGCGGACCGGGCGCCGCGTATCGGCGGTGGCTCAGTTCTACGGGCCAGGTGTTTCAGCCATTGGTCAGCCGGGGCGGTAAAATGTTTCAACTGTTTCGACAGCTTTTCTGCCGTGTATCGGTGACACTGATGTCAGATCGGGTTGCGAAACCCCCGCCGGTATCACCCGGCGAGGCCGCCCTTGCGGCGGGGTGAGGGATGACAGCCCCAATGATGTGTTTCAGCCGCAAATCTCTTTCCAGAGGCTTTTCATTTTGCGTGCCAGCAACTGAATGTCCTGCGGGCCAGTGTCGAAACTGACGATCGACACCCGGAGCATTTTGCGACCCCGCCAGACCGTGGTGCGGAAAAAGTGCTGGCCATCCGCATTCAGCGCCTCCGCCATGGCGTGAGTCATCTGATCGGAATCCTGGGCACCCCGGCCGCGATCGAAGGACAGGACAAGCTGATTCAGCACCACGTCGTTGTGAATGACAATGCCCTGCGTGCCTTCCAACTTGTACGCCAGAAGGCTGGCGCAGTTGCAGTGGTTGCCCACCATGTCGCTGATACCGTCGCGGCCCAATGCCCTGAGTGTCGCCCATACTGTAAACCCGCGCGCGCGACGCGACAGTTCCGGGTTGAAGTGCGTTGCGTTGCGCCCATCCTCCGGCGCTTCGGACAGATAACTGGCCGAGATATCCATGGCGCGACGGTGCGCGTCCTTGTTTTTGACAATCGCAAAGCCGGAATCAAACGGAATCTGCATCCATTTATGCCCATCGGTCGACCAACTGTCTGCACGTTCGATGCCGGTGGTCATGGCGCGGGTTGAGGGATTGGCCCGGGCCCAGAGACCAAAGGCGGCATCAATATGAAGCCAGGCATCGTGCTCTGCGGCCAGATCCGCCAGGGCGTTGAAATCATCAAAAGCCCCCGAGTTGATGTGCCCTGCCGTTGCGACAACGATCTTGGGACCGCGAATAAGCGCCATCCTGTCCGCCAGCACACGCATCACAAGCCGCCCCTGATCATCGGTCGGAATAGGTTCGATATTACGGGTGCCAAAGCCCAGATAACGCAACGCCGCGAGGTTCGAGACATGGGTGTCGTCCGAGATGAAAACGGTGATGCGCGGGGCGCCCTGCAAACCGTCCTGCCCGAAATCATGACCTGTTCGCCTCAGGACCTCATCGCGCGCAGCCGCAAGGCCGATAAAGCCTGCCATGGTCGCCCCGGTCGTGATGCCGACCGAAGCCTCGCGGGGCAGGTCAAGGATGTCGAGCACCCAACCACAGGCGATTTCCTCGGCGGTGGCGGCGGCGGGGGAGCATTGGTAGATCCCGGCATTTTGCCCCCAGATCGACGTGAGCCAGTCAGCGGCAACGCCCGTGGTGTGCGAACTGCCCATGACCCAGGCAAAGAAGCCCGGCTGCGTGTTGCCGACAAGGCCCGGTTCGGCCGCCTGAATGAGATCGGCAATCACCTGTTCGCCGGGCTGGCCTTTGGCGGGAAGGTCGCCGCCAAAAGCCTTGCGCAAGTCATCAAGAGGGGCTGTCGGGTGCAGGTGTTTCTTGCTGTCGCGATAGCCCGTGGCATAGGCCGAAGCCATTGTCAGGGGGTCGGAAACCGCGGGAAATGCATGTGCGTGTTTCATCTTGGGTGAACCCATTTCGGAAGGAATGAATATGCGTTGACGTTCGACATCTGGCCACAGGGCAGCCCGAGGATTGCAAGCCGGTCCTGAAGGCTGCCATCGTTAAAGGCGTCAAAGGTTTCGGTGGCGCCGCCGATATGTTCACCATCCACAAAGATCTGCGGGATAGTCGATGACCCGGTGATCTGGCGCAGGGCTGCGCGCATCTCAGTGCCTTTGTTGTCCTTTTGCCAGGCCGGACCATCCAGTTCGATGCAATCGTATGCGATACCGGCTGCGGCCAGCATCTTGCGCACGGACCAGCAGAATTCACACCATTCCAGGGCAAATACGACCACGGGTTTATCGGCGCTGATTTGTCTGACCGCCTCAATCGCTTCGGGCCGCACCGCCTGTGCCGCATCGGCTGGCGCAGCAGAGGTCGGCATATCAAACCGGGCCCCTTGCGTGGACTGCGACAGCGCCATTTCTTCGGCGGTCATTTCCTCGGGGACGTCCTCGAACAATGGGGTTGAAAGGTAACGCTCGCCAGTGTCGGGCAGCATCGCCAGTATTTTTGTTCCTTTCGGGGCGGTTTTGGCGATCTCCAGTGCGGCCGCAAAGGTGGCGCCGCCGGTGATGCCACAAAAAATGCCTTCCTTGCGGGCCAAAGCCTTGGCCATAGCCATCGCATCGGCACCGGCCACAGGCTGCATCCGATCTATCAAGCCGCCTTCAAGGGCCTGATTGGCCAGGTCCGAGATGAAATCCGGTGACCACCCCTGCATCGGATGTGGGCGGAACTCGGGGTGACTGGCAGCAGCGCTGCCATCGGCGTTGAAAGACTGCACAATGCCGCTTCCCATGAGCTGCGCATTGTCGGGTTCGGCCGAGACGATCTGGGTTCCGGGGCTTTGGGCCTTGAGAACACGCGCCACGCCGGTAAGCGTGCCGCCAGTGCCGAAACCAGTGACCCAGTAATCAAGCCCGTCCAGGCCAAAATCACGCAGGATTTCCTGTGCTGTGGTGGCGCTGTGAATGTCGGCGTTGGCGGGGTTTTCAAACTGACACGGCATGAACCAGCCGTGTTTTTCGGCAAGTTCGCGCGCCTTAGCAACCATACCGCTGCCTTTTTCGGCGGCGGGTGTGAGCACCACCTTGGCCCCCATGAAACGCAACAGCCTGCGCCGCTCGATGCTGAAACTTTCAGCCATGGTCACAACCAGAGGATAGCCCTTTTGCGCGCACACCATGGCAAGGCCGATGCCGGTATTGCCGCTGGTGGCCTCGACGATGGTCTGACCGGGTTTCAGGCTGCCGTCGCGTTCGGCGGCTTCAATTACACCAAGTGCAAGACGGTCCTTGACCGAGCCCATGGGATTGAAGGCCTCGAGTTTGACAAAGATATCCACACCTTCCGGCGTGAGATTGTTGATTTTCACGATGGGGGTATTGCCGATCGTTTCCAATATGGACTGTTTGATTTGGGTCATGATGATATCCAGGATTTGGGTGTGTTCAGTGAGCGGCCTGATGGGGTTTTGCAGGAAGACTTGCGCAATCCCTGGGCCGGTATCGTGTGTGACCGGCCCGAAAACCGATCCTGCTGCCGGGCAATGCGTGTCCCTGTTTCATTTCCCCTGTCCTTTCGGCCTGAGCGGATTGCCCGCTGTTTTCAGTCACATCTTTCTGCCCGCCCAACGTTGCATTCTGTTGTCGCAAATCGGGGTTTTGTGTTTCAGTCGTGAAACATCGCGCCTGTCGGGCATGACCGGAGAAAAGCGCGCCCTGGCAGTCGGGTAGATGATGAACTTCACGTTTCCCCCTGCCCGCGCTGTTACAATTGAAACAATTGGGCCGCAGACTGAAAAGCGTTTGAAACATGGATCGGATAAGGAGCGGGGATGGCAGATAAAGATGAAAATCCGTTCAGTGGCAGTCCGGACGAGACGGATTTGATCTGGGACGCGATGGAGGCGCTTCCAGAAGGAATTGCCATATTTGGCACCGACCGCCGGCTGATCACCTGCAATCAACGATGTATGGATATGTTTCCGAAGGTCAGCGACCTGATTGTACCGGGGGTGTTATGGCGCGACCTCCTGATGGCCGGGGCCGAGCGCGGCCAGTTTGCCGAAGCCGCAGCCGACCCTGAAGACTGGATTGAACACCGCCTGAATGACGAATTTCCACTCAACCGGACATTGGAAATTGAACTGGCCAGCGGCACAATCTGTCAGCTCCAGTTCAGCGTGACAAAGCGTGGCGGTTTTGTCGTTGTATGCACTGACATTACCGAACGGAAACACACCGAGGCGATGGTGCGCGAACAGGAAAACCTTCTGCGCACGGTTCTGGAAACAAGCCCTATGGCCGTCGTCATGGCGCGGTTGCAGGACGCCCGAATTTTGTACCGCTCTCCCGCAGCCGTCAGATTTTTCGGTGAAACCGAGAACGCCTTGCAGCATTACGTAAATCCGAAAGACCGTGAAGACTATGTTGAAACGTTGTCGCGTGACGGAAGGGTTGACGATTATCGTATCATGCTGCGGGACGCGCACGGCAAACACTGTACGACCACGTCCTGGGGTCGGCTGGTGGATTTTGAGGGCGATACCTATGTGGTAACCGCGATCATGGATCTGACCGAGCAACAAGAGCGTGAAGCAATGATCCGTCAGGTTCTTGAGGCTTGTCCGACACCCATCCAGATGACCAAGGCCGATACGGGCGAAGTATTGTTCAGCAGCCCCGAAACGGTTGCCTTGTTCGGACGTGTTGACTGCGCCAAACACTTCTATGCCACACCGGGCAAACGCGAGGAATATCTGGAGCAGTTGCGGCGCGATGGATCGGTTACCGAATACAAAGGGCAATATCTGAACGCCGACAACAAACCGTTCTGGGCCGCGGTTTCGGCCAGGCTGATCCGCTATAACGGCGAGGAGGTGATCGTCTCTCACACACGCGACCTTACCGAACAGTTGCGCATCGAAGCAGAGCTGGCCCGGCAAAGGGATCACCTGTACCAAAATGAGAAACTGTCGGCGATGGGGGAATTATTGGCCGGCGTTGCGCACGAGTTGAACAATCCGCTGTCGGTGGTCGTCGGGCATTCGCTGATGCTGCGTGAAGACTGCAAAGACCCTGATCTGCTCCGGCAGGTCGAAAAGATCAGCAATGCAGCCGAGCGTTGTGCGAGGATCGTGAAAACCTTTCTGACAATGGCACGGCAACAGCCAGCCAGAATGCAAAAGGTTGATATAAATGAAATTGTCGATACGGCTGTTGACGTGGTGCGTTATGGCGACGCGAGTGATGTGAACATCACCTGTCAGCTGGGGGCGGAGGTGACAAGAATCTGCGCTGACGCTGACCAGATCACACAGGTGGTCATCAATCTTATCCTGAATGCAGAACAGGCGATGCGCGCCACCGGAGCCGGACAGAATATCACCGTCTCGACCCAACAATCCAAAACCGACTCTGGCGTTGAAATAGTGGTCGAAGATGATGGCCCCGGCATCCCGCCGAATATCCGCCACCGCGTGTTCGAGCCGTTTTTCACCACCAAAGAAGTAGGAGACGGCACAGGGATCGGTTTGGTGCTGTGTCACAGGATCATACAGGCCCATGAGGGCCGGATTTCGGTAGCCCCCGGAAGGCATGGCGGCTCGGTCTTCAGGATCTTCCTGCCCCAAGATCGGGAAATCCCGGACGCGCCCCAAGACAGCCAGGCGTCAGATCCTGTCAGCAATCCGCTCCGCATCCTGATACTGGATGACGAAGAGGATGTGGCTGACCTCAATGCCGAGATCCTGACCCGTGGCGGGTATCAGGTGGATGTCTTCAACCACGCCGAAGAGGCGCTGGAGAGCATGCGGCACCATACCTATGGCCTGATCCTGAGCGATCTGAATATGCCCGAAACCGATGGCCGCGGGTTTTTTGAGACGATCAAGCAGAAATTTCCCGATATGATCAGCAAGACAGGATTTGTTACCGGCGATTCGATGGGCCGGGCCTCGCAGTCTTTTTTGGGAGAAGCGAACCGGCCATGTATCGAAAAACCCGTTTCGCCTAAAGAGTTGCGCGCGTTTGTGGCCGACATCCTGACAAAGGCACAACAGGTGACTGAATGACCAGCCCCAAGACAGTATTGATATGTGATGACGAAAGTGACCTTCGCGAAATGCTGGCGGAATACCTTTCGAAACGCGGGTTCGCCACTGTTACTGCGGGCAATAGCGATGAGCTGAGGGCTGAACTGGAAAAGGCGCCGGTTGACATAATTCTGCTGGATATCAACATGCCCGGCGAGGATGGGCTGACGACACTCAGAGTGCTCAGGGGCGACAATCAGGTGCCTGTGGTCATGCTAACTGCGGCAGGCGAGGTGATCGACAGGATCGTCGGGCTTGAAATGGGGGCCGATGACTATCTGGCCAAGCCGGTGGACCTTCGAGAGCTCGAGGCACGTATTAAGGCCGTTTTGCGGCGCAAGTCCCAACCCGAGGACAAGTCCAGGCCCAAAGATGCGCCTGCGACCGCTCGTTTCGGAGAGTTCACGCTTGACTTGACGGCAGTCAAGCTTCGCACGGCCGATGGTGACGAGGTGCCTTTGACGGCGATGGAGTTCAACTTGCTCAGCCTTTTTGCCCGTAACCGGGGTCGGGTCCTGAACCGCGATCAGATTCTTGAACAAGCACATGACCGGTCCTGGGATCCTTTTGACCGCAGCATCGACATTCGTATTTCGCGTCTGCGCCGCAAGATCGAACCTAACCCGCAAAAGCCGCAGATTATCAAAACGGTGCGCGGGATAGGCTATATTTACGATCCGGACTGACCCCCGTTGTTCTCAGTAACATCCGGGACACTCAGGGCGCGGCACGTGAAGGAATGCCGCGACGGGCACCAAGACCCGCGCACAGGTCGGGCGCATTTTTCAGCCATTGCCCAGCAACCGCCCAATGCTTTGCAAACGACCGGAAAGTGTACCCTTCCCTTCGACCCATGCAGATCGCCAACAGGATCAATGCGCTACCAGGGATGAATGCAGGCCCCGGATTTTCCCCCAACAGCACCATGGCAAAAATGATGCCTGCCAGCGGCGAGAACGACGTGGCCAGGGACATATCATCCGAACGCGCATATTTCAGTGCAACGAACCAGGTCAGCTGGCCAGCGATCAGAATGAGAACGGCATAGATCCAGATCCATTTCAGCAGGACAGGCGAAAAGAGATCCTGAAACTGCTGAGGGCCCTGAAGCGCAGAAATCAGCAGAAAATAGATCAACGTTCCGATCGTCGTGCGGTAGATCGAAAAAATGCCCATTGGGACACATCGCAGCGCCTTGCGGGCGACAATGGCCGAGGCAATGTAAGACAGCGTTCCGCCAACAGCCGCGATTTCACCGATGCCAAAGGCGCCGTGGCTGTCGGGGTCGCGCAAGCTGATCATCAGTGTTGCACCGCCGAGCGCAATGATCCCGGCCAGAAAGACACGCGGATTAATGTGTTCCTTCAGGAAAAATCCGGCAGCAAGCAGGAATAACGGCGGCTCAATCCGGCTGATCAGGATGACGCTGGTCACACTGGAATATTCCAGAGCGTAGAAAAACAATCCGGGTGTCAGTGCCGACGACAGAAAGGCCGACATGGTTAGAAGCCACCAGTCACGACCGCTCAACCGACGCAGGTTGGCAACGGTCCAGTCTTTGCGGAATAAAACGATCATCGGGGCGATTGAGATCAGTGAACCGAGGAACAACAGGTTTGTGAATGTGATCGCATTGCGCCCGTCGGCCACCGGGCTATTGGATCCGATATCGACAAGCAATGTGGCGATAGAATTCGACGAGGCGTAAATAAGCACGCCCACCCAGGCAAATCCCATTCCGATCCTCGCGGGCGAGATGGCGATGAAAGAATTCTCGAATTTGGTCCGCATGACGGTGCTCCGGTTTCCTTGAAAGAGGAAAACCTAAGCGTGCGATGTTTCGGACGAATGTCTGTGGGTAGCGGCACGTGTTTCATTCGTTTCGCATCAGTTTCAAATAGGCGTTATGCGCTCGACCCTCGCTTCCCGCAGGGCAAAGCCAGCTTTGAAATCGCAAGCATTCAGACAGGATTGTGCACTGCGGCGCGCTCTGACGAGTCTGTTTCACAAATGAAACACAAAGCCACGAGATGCGAAATCATACTGAAACACCCCACATCCAAAACACAGTTGCCGAGGATGAGAATGGTCCTCACGCATAACAGCACACAACAAAACGAATACCCGAAACAGGCCTGATGGCCACAGATGAAAAGGCAAAGAACATGAACGTACAGACTGAAATCAAAACTGCCGATAACGGCGTAAATGTAGATGCTCTGCTGGGGGCTCGCGCTGCGTTGACCGACGCTCCTGCTGCCGCACAGTTCACATGGCGCGCAGAATGCGACTGGAAGGGGGGCGTGCACAGCCGCTCAACCGTCAAAGGCTTCTTTGGCTTGGGCGAAGAGCAGGCGCATAACGGCGAGTTTACCATTGACGCTGACCACCCGCCACAATTTGCAGCATCCGACAAAGGCGCCACGCCGGTTGAAATCCTGCTGTCCGCTTTGGCCAGTTGCCTGACCGCCGGTGTCGCTTCTGTGGCCCAGAACCGTGGCATTCAACTCCACTCGGTCAGAGCGAAAGTTGAAGGCGACATGGATATCGCCGGCATCCTTGGAATCGACGCCGACGTGCGTAACGGGTTCAGCGCCATCCGCGTATCCTTTGAGATCGACGCCGACGCCCCCCAGGACGAGATCGCTGCCGTGGTTGCACAATCGCAGAAACGCTCGGCGATGTTCGACATCATCACCAACCCCACCAACGTCCACGTCAGTGTGAACTGACGCAGGGCCAACCCTGAAAGGAGCCAATCACATGGCACATATCATCACACGCACAGCGCCCGCAGAATCGGTATCGTTCTTCACAAAGGCCCGCAGGTTCATGAAAGCTTATGCAAAGCACCGCAGGGACCAACTCACCTACCGTCGCATGCTAAAAATGAGCAATCGCGATCTCTCTGACATCGGGTTGACCCGTGACGACGTGAGAGAGGCCATGATGCATACGTTCTCCAGACCGGGCGCGCATTAAGCGCCCTGCGGTGGCGGTTTCCTCCCGCCGTCACCGCAAATCCTCCCAAAGAATTTCGCATCCGGGCCCGGTGCCCGGTGCCCCGCCAAAAGGATCAGAGACATGAAACGCACAACCACAGCCATCATTGGCGCCGGACAGTCAGGGCTGGCGATGAGCCATGAGTTGACTTTAGCCGGGGTGGACCACGTGATCTTGGAGCGTGGTCAAATCGCTAACAGCTGGCGCAAGGAACGCTGGGATAGCCTGCGTTTGTTGACCCCGAACTGGATGAACGGCCTGCACGGCCACGACTATAAAGGCACTGATCATGACGGTTACATGCATGTCGCGGAACTGATCAATGCCTTTGATGCAAGCGCCGCCAAATCGGGGGCGCCGGTCCGGGCCGAAACCACAGTTCTGTCGGTCGACGGAACGCCGGGGGCGTACAGAGTGCAGACCGATCAAGGAGCACTGTCCTGTAACAGCGTGGTGATGGCCAATGGGGCCTGTGCGACGCCGAAAATACCGGCTTTCGCATCTCAGCTGCCCGATCAGGTTCAAAGCTTCACACCTCAGACCTACAAACGCCCCGCACAGTTGCCAGATGGCAAAGTCCTGGTTGTCGGAGCGTCCGCCTCGGGAATGCAACTGGCCCGCGAAATTCAGCAATCCGGACGGCAGGTTGTTCTTGCCGTCGGCACCCACTCGCGTTTCCCGCGCAATTATCGGGATGCGGATATTACCATGTGGCTGGAAATCATCGGTGCCACGACCATCCCTTACACGGAGGTTGACGATATCGAGCGCGTGAGACGCACTCCGTCGCTAACGCTTGTCGCGGACGAAACGATTGATTTGAACAGCCTGCAAGATCTGGGCGTTGAGATTACCGGACGTTTGGTGGCTATCAATGACGGACGTGCCTTGTTCTCGGGCTCACTGGCCAACCATTGTGCGGCGGCCGATCTGAAGATGAACCGCCTTCTGGAATCGATCGACGATTGGGTGGACGCGGCCGATCTGACAAATCTGGTCGCCCCGGTTCAGCGCTATGTACCGACACGGGTGCCAACTGCACCTCGATTGAGCATGGATTTGGCCGCAGAAGGGTTTGGGGCTGTGCTCTGGGCCACCGGCTATCGCCCCGATTTCAACTGGCTGGAACTGCCGGTCTTCGACCGCAAGGGCAATTTGAAACATGACGGTGGTGTCGTGGCCGAAGGTCTTTACGCCATGGGGCTGCCTTACTTGCGTCAACGCAAATCGACCTTCATCGACGGGGCATGTGACGACGCCCGCGCCCTTGCCGCCCACCTGACAGCCGGTCTGGCCCGGTCAATTGCCGCATAAACCCGAGTGGCGACGTGAGAAGGCCGAGATGCATGACAGGCGGTCTAAGCATGCGCTGATGCGAGCAGGCCTGACCAGGTTTGCAGCTCGTGTCGCCGCCGGTGAATCCGATGCCGGCCAAGGGGAAAGCGAAGCCTGGGCCCGCTCTCAAACCGACCCGGAAACGATCCGCATCAGGGAAGCCATGGCATCGGCTCAGACAGATCGAAGGATCACTGACCCGCCGAAACGACCCGAATCCGGTGGGCCGGGGGCACCGTCCGAATTCGGACGTTCGGACGGACACGGCGACGTTGAACGGTAAATCTATTGGATTTCAGGTGTTAGTGGTGCCCCCACACGGACTCGAACCGCGGACCTACTGATTACAAATCAGTTGCTCTACCAGCTGAGCTATAGGGGCACGGGCGTCTGATTACGCATTAACGCGTGCCACTTCAAGCCAAATTCGCCTCCGGGATTGCGCTTTGTGCAAAACAGTCGGCAGCGGTCTGGGCGATTGCGGTTTAACTCGCGGGAAAACCTCGTATATATTGGCAAAACTTTCATAAGAACCGGGATACCAATGCAGGTCGTCATTCACGCTGGGGCCCATAATACGGATGATGACAGGCTGGTGAATTGCCTGTCGGACAACCGCGAAATTCTGGCCAATTACGGCACCAACGTGCCCGACCCCATGAACTATCGCCGCCTGATCCGCGACATCCTGCACAAGGCCGAGGGCGATGGGTTAAGCGATGACGCCCGCGACATCCTGGTCGACGCAATCAGCCATGATGGCGCGGTCGATCGGTTGATCCTGTCCAATCCCGGCTTTTTCGGCACCCCCAAAATGGCCGTGGGCGGCGGACTTTTTTATGCGGCGGCGGAATTGCGGCTTGATCTGTTTCGCAAGATGTTTCCCGATGACGAGATCGAGCTTTTCGTGGCGCTCCGCAATCCGGCCACTTTCCTGCCGGCGCTGCTTGAAAAGACCCCGTTCACGGTGATGGACGACCTTTTGCGCGGATCAGATCCGACCCATATGCGCTGGTCGGAGATGGTGGCGCGCATCCGCAACAGTCATCCTGACATCCCGGTCACGCTCTGGTGCAACGAAGATACGCCACTGATTTGGTCACAGGTTGTGCGCGAGGTCGCCAATATTGATCCGACGGTCGAATTCACCGGCGAATTCAGCCTGTTGATCGACATCATGACCCCTCCCGGCCAACAGCGTTTCAAGACCTATATGGAAAGCCACCCCGGAATGACCGAGGTGCAGAAACGACGCGTGATTGCCGCTTTCCTCGACAAGTTTGCCGATGAGGATGCGATCGAGGAAGAACTTGACCTGCCCGGCTGGACGGCCGAGCTGATCGATGAGCTGACAGAGATTTATGACGATGACGTCTATGAGATCGAGCGGATCCAGGGCGTGCAGATGATCACGCCCTAGGCCGGCGACCTCAAGCGATCACGTCATTCCGAGTGCTTCTTTGTACATCTCAAGGACCGCCTCTTCTTCGGCGATATCGTCCTTGTCGCGCTTGCGAAGAGAGATCACCTTGCGCAGCACCTTGGTGTCATAACCACGCGATTTAGCTTCAGCCATCACCTCTTTTTGCTGCTCTGCAATGTCCTTTTTCTCGGCATCCAGCCGCTCGAAGCGCTCGATGAACTGGCGCAACTCGTCTGCGGTTACGCGATAGGTCGAGTCGGAATTCATGTCGTTCATGGGCTGTCTCCGGTGAAATGGGCCTTCTGACTATCGCCGCACGCGCGCCTCTGCAAGATGCTTCTGCCACTGCGCGCGACTTGCACAGCCGCGAAACTTGGACTAGGCGCAACACATCGACGACGCAGCATGAAGGAGCATGCGATGGAAATTCTGATCTGGCTCGGAGCCGCGGTTTCACTGGCGGGCATGGTGGGGCTGATCTGGTGCATCGTGACCGTTTGGAAGGCCCGCAAGGCCAAGCTGAGCGAAGATGCGCTGCGTCAGGCGGTGCAAAAGGTGGTGCCGGTCAACGCGGCGGCCCTGTTCCTGTCGGTCATCGGGCTGATGATGGTCGTGATCGGTATCCTGCTGGGCTAGGCCGCCCCTGCGCGGCCAAAAAACCCGCGCCCGTTCTTGACCAGGTCGACGATCATCGGATGCGGCGCCCAGATCGGGGCAGATATCCCGGCCAGCGCCTTCATATCCTTCAACACCGCCAAAAGCCCGCGTTGATCAGCCTGCATAAGCGGGCCGCCACTGGCCCGCTCATACCCATATCCGCGCACCATCACCACATCCAGATCCGATGCCCGCTGCACAGCGCCCGCCGCTATCGCACGCGCGGCGGCATTCACCAACGCGGCATGAAGCGCATGACGCGGCGCCACATCGCCAAGAACCTCGGTGATCGCGCGCCCAGCCCCCGCGAGCCCCTTGCTGGGGCGCGGCCCTTCGGGGGGATAGTCGTAAAATCCGCGCCCGACAGAGCGCCCGGTCGCCCCCTTGGCCAGCCGCTCATCCAGTGGCGCGGCCCAGCCCTCGGACAATCCCATCCCGGCGGCAACGGCGCGCAAACGCTGCGCCACAAGCGCCAGCCCTTCACTATCCATCATCAGGAAGGGCCCCGTCCGCAGGCCCATGCGCTGTGCCGCCTGATCCACCCGCAGCGGCGTCAGCCCCGCGCGCACCAGATCAAGCGCGGCCAGATAAACTGCGGCGGTCATGCCATGGCCAAGCCCGGCCCCGGCAGCAGGCTGCGCTGCGCGCACGGTGACCCGCCCCATGTCGGCACACATCCGCGCAAGGCTTGCAACCGCATCCGGCGATGTGCCCTCACCGACAGTAATCTCGGTCAGACGCTGGCTATGGGCCGGGCGGTAGACCCGAAAACCCAAGGCTGCACCGTCCAGTCCCGCGCCGGTATCAAGCCGTGCCAGCACGCCCCCTTCGCAGGGGCCAGGCAGGCTATCCCCGACCGCGCGCGCCTCGCGCGCATCCAGCACAAGATCGGCCCGGCCCGGCGCGATCCCCTGTGTCAGCCGGGCAAGCCGGGCACTACGCCCCGCCTCATCAAGTCGCCCCTTGGCGACCGCATCGTCGTAATTCCGCCTCAGGCGCTGAACCGTAGCGCCATCTTCGACCTCAAGCTCTTTGCCGACATCAAGGTAAAGCATCCCGAGATCGGCCAAAGCGCCCGCCGCGCCGCCGGCAAGAGCGATACGGTTCAGGGGGCGGACCTTGCCCTGAGACAATTCCGGCATGATCGCCGCGCGCCGCTCGGCGGCAAAGATGTGACGTTGCGCGCGCGCCTCAGGGCTTTGCAGGCGATCCTCGAACAAGACCTGTTCGAATTCCAGCCCCTGCTCGAATGGCAAAAGCTGCGCCGCCTCGACGGCGCGCAGGATATCGGCACCGGCCCCACCCTGCCCGCCAAGACGCTTGGCCACCAATTTGAGCGACTGCTGATAGCCGACCGGATCGGACAGCCCTCGCACGCGATCGCGGGTACGCGGGCAGCTGCCCTTGTCGGCAAGCTTTTGCGCAAGGGCAATCGCCGCAGGCTGCGGATCACCAGGCGTGACCTGATCAAACATCGGGCGAAGGCGCGGGTCAGAGGCCAAGACCGGCTGTCCGGAGAGCATGAGTTCAAGCGCGACCTGTGCCCCGACAAGACGCGGCGCACGCTGTGTGACACCGGCGCCCGGGATCATTCCAAGGCTGATTTCCGGCAGGGCCAGTCGCGCATCGGACTGCGCCACCCGAGCATGCGCCGCAAACGCAAGCGCCACGCCTGCCCCCAAAATCGAGCCATGCAGAGCCGCAACAACCGGCTTGGGGCACTCTTCGATTTCGCGGCATAGTTGGTCAACCCAGGGGCTGGCAAGCGGGCCATCATATTCCGTAAGATCAACGCCGGAAGAAAACCCCGGCCCCGCGCCGCAGATTACCACCGCGCGCAGGTCACCGTCATCTGCAACGTCCTGAAGGGCCGCCGATAAATCGGCGCGCACCTGCGGCGCAAGCGCATTGGCCACGGGCCGGTCGATCCGAAGAACCGCCACCCCGTCGCGCCGCTCGATCTGTATTTGCCCGGTCACTTCATCCCCGCCCGTCCGGCCTGATTGATACATCAATTACTACGGGGATTTGACGTATGCGCAAGCACCGGAGGGTGCGAGAAGCCAGATCAGACCGGCATGTTGTCGAATTGCGCCTCAATCGCCTCGCTGAGCAATTCGTGGTGCAGCCGCTTGGCCGCCTCGGGCACAGTCTGCCCTTCGGCATTCAGCCGTTCGATCACGCGACGCACCTGCGGCTCATAGCGATAGCGGGTTTCACCGCCCGCCTTGGCAATTTTCTGTTGCAGGTGCATGAGTTCGGTCTTGGTCGTGGTCATTTTCATCCTCCCAGGAATCAAGAAACAACTATAGCGTGTTTGTTGGTGCAGTGGCATGAATAATTCCCGCTTGTGACGCGGATGTGACAGCGCCCTATGCCCCGCGTGCAGCGCAGGCCCGGCAGAGCGGCGTTTCAGGCAATACATCAAGGCGTTCGGGCGCGATATGCTCGCCGCAGCCGACGCAGATACCATAACTTGCATCGCGAATTCGGGCAAGGGCGGCGCGAATGCGAGCAATCTCGTCCATACCGCTCTGACCCAGATTCTCGAGAACCTCGTCACCTTCGCGCTCGGCCGCCATGTCATCCCAATCCTTTGATTTAGGCATATCGAGTTCGCCCTCGATAGCATGCAGTCGCCTGTCCAGCTCGCCAAGACGAGTCATCAGCGCATCGCGGTATTTCTGGGTATCCATCGTGACGATCCTCCATGTCGCCTAGGATACTAGCGCAGCGGCGGATCTATTTGTTTGACACAAGTCAAGCCGATGCCCGATGTCGGCGTGATGCCGCCGTACCCTAGACATCCTGGGCGACCGACAGCGCATGAGGCATCGGATCGGCGTCGCCGCCATCCCCGCCATGCGAAGCGGCATAGGGATCAAAGTGCACTTCGCCCGCCGCTTCGACGGCCGCGGGCACATCCGCAACCTTGCGCACGGTCATCTTCGGCACGGCCCTGGCTGGCCGAGTGACCTCGGGGGGCGCGATGGTCTCGGGCGCTTCAAGCTCGGGCAAGGGGGCCGCCGCCGACGAAACGAGACACACCGCCCGCCAGCCATTCACCTGGCCAAGGCGCGCCTCGGCCACGAGATGCCCCCTGGAGCCCAGAACCTGTGTCTTGCCAAGGCTTTCGCGCGCAACCGGAACACGCATGCCGGGCTTGAACGCCCAGACATCCTTGAGCGGAAGGCTGACGCGGGCAAGCGCCACATCAAGCACCACCGGCGCATTGACCGCCACATGCTCGATGCCCTGCCGTGGCGGCGTTGCCGCAACCTTTTTGCCATCCGACTTTGCCGCCGGGACCTGCACCGGCAACAAAAGGCTCAACCGTCCGGTCTTGGCCCCCGGCCCCAGATCGGCGGTAATGTGGAACAATTCGTAATCCGGCGCATTGAGCGCCAGCGACAGGCTGCGCGTATCCTCGACCATAACGCCATACTCGAACTTGCGGGGCTGATAGCCCTCAACCCCGCCGGCCATCTGTCCGTCATACCCCTCCAAAAGCGCGTTTATCAGTGGCGCGACCATTGCCGCATCGGTGCGTGTGGCGGGCCGCGCCCGTGCGGCGCCCGCGCGCACGGCACCGGTGGTCTGAACCTCGATCAAACCGGCCAGAAACTGGGGATCAAGCGCAAGTGCACCACGCGCACCATTGTCCCCCTCAAGCAAAAGCAACAGCCCATCTTCGCCAAGGGCCGTTTGCAGATCGCTCAGCGGGATGCGCAGCTGCTCGACCGTGACGACCGTCAGCGCGAGATCAAACAGGGTATCGGCCGAGAGCGCCAGCGCCAGCCGCAGCGCACGTGCAGGCGACATGAGCCGCGAATCAAACCCGCCGCGCGCGGCCTGTGCCTTGCGGTGGATGACTGAGTTTTGATCCTGCGATCCCATAACGCCCGTTGCTGCCCGCCTTTTATGCCGTCACAGGCACACTAATGCGCGCTTGGTTACCAAATCCTTTAGGGGGCCGGGATTATTGCGCAGCCATCCGGCGCAGCAGCGGCAAAGTCACCCGAAAGGCCGCCCCTTTCTGGCCGGGCAGATAGCTGACCGCGCCGCCAAGCCGGGTCATGATTTCGCGACAAATCGCAAGCCCAAGCCCCGCGCCCCCGGCCTTGGTTTCGCCAATACGCGAGAATTTCTCGAAGATCACGCTCTGCTTTTCCGAAGGTATCCCCGATCCGTTATCGGTGAAATCAATCACCAGATTGCCCTCGACCAGATCCGTGCGGATACTCAGAACCGGCGGGTCGCCATCGCAATATTTGCGCGCATTGGCGATCAGGTTGATGAACACCTGCGCCAGCCGGTCCAGATCGGTGGTAAGCTCGATCGCCTCGGCGGCGCGGTCCCGCTCGACACGAAACGCGCCGACCTGCCCCCCTGCCGCCCGTTCGGCGCGATCCAGAAGGTCGCTCAAAAGCCCGGTTTGCGTATTTAGCACCACCTGGCCGTTTTCCAGCACGCTCAGGTCAAGCAGGTCATCCAGAAGCCGGGTCAGACGTACTGCCTCGTCATGGATGATCGAGGAATATTTGCTTTGCTCCTGCGATGTCAGATCCGAGGTATCGCGCAAAATCTCGGAAAACGCCCGGATCGAGGTCATCGGCGTGCGCAATTCGTGGCTGATCTGGCTCAGGAAGCCGTCCTTTTGCACCGAAATCTGGGTCAGCTTTTCATTCACCTGGCGCAACTGGCGCGCGGTGCGGGCAAGTTCCTGTGATTTCGCCTCAAGCTGGCTTGAATATTCCATGATCTGCGCGGTTTCATCCGCCACCGCCATCAGATCCTCGACCGAAACCGCGGCACCACCGACGATCTGGGAAATCATCGCATGGGCGGTCGCCGCCCCGACCGAGCCGGACAATTCCCGCTCAAGTTCCTGAAGGAAATCGGGCGAGGGTTCCGGCAGATAGCCCGCCAGCCCCTGGCGGCGCGCAGCCGTGGCAAACAGCGCCTGCGCCTCGGTGGCGCCCAGGATGCGCTGTGACATGATCAGCAGGTCTTCGCTCTGCGCCATGCCGCCCGACCAGCCGCCAGTGGTCGAGGAGTGATCGAACACATTGACGAATTGCGCCCCCTGAAGCCGTTCGATCGGCTGCGGAAAGCTCAGGAGCGAGCCGAGAATGAAGCCCACCGTGTTCAGCAGGATCGACCACAAGATCGCATGCACCACCGAGTCCATGTCCCGCGCCCCGAAAAGCGCCTGCGGGCGCAGCCAGCTCAGGCCGAAAAGCCCCTGCTCCAGAACCGATTGCGGCATGATCGTCGAGGGGCCGAAACTTGGCAGGAACAGACAGTACTGCCAAAGCACAAAGCCAACCCCAAGCCCGACCAACGCACCGGTGCGCGTCGCCCCGCGCCAGAACAGCCCGCCCATCAGCGCCGGAAGGAACTGGGCCACGCCGACAAAGGAAATCAGCCCGATCGCCGCCAATGCGGCGCCCCCGCCGGTCAGGCGGAAATAAAGATAGCCGAGGAACACCACCCCGGCGATGCTGAGGCGGCGTGCCAAAAGCGCGACCTGGCGCACATCGCCGGAAATCACCGCAGAGGCGCCGGTAAAATGAAGCCAGATCGGCATGACCACATGGTTCGACACCATCGTCGACAGGGCGATCGCCGCCACGATGACCATCGAGGTGGCCGAAGAAAACCCTCCAAGAAACGACAGGATCGCCAGGCCGTCGCGCCCATTCATCAGCGGCAATGTCAGCACGAACAAATCCGGGTTCGCCCCTGCGGGCATCATATCGAGGCCAACCACCGCAATCGGCACGACGAACAGGCTCATCAACATCAGATAGGTCGGAAACGCCCAGGCGGCCGTGCGCAGGTGCTCTTCGTCCTCGTTCTCGACGACCATCACCTGAAACATCCGCGGCAGGCACAGGAACGCCGCCGCCGACAGCATGGTAAGGCCGACCCAGCGGCTTCCCGGCACGTCCCAGCGGGCGATCTCAGAGGCGTCGATGCGTGCCAGCGTCTCGGTGACACCGCCCGCCACGCCCCAGACCACGAAGATCCCCACCGCGAGAAGCGCACAGAGCTTGACAACCGCTTCGACCGCAATCGCCATGACCACGCCGTGATGGCGCTCGTTTGCATCAAGGTTGCGGGTGCCGAACAGGATCGTGAAAAGCGCAAGCCCCATGGCCACCCAAAGCGCGGTGGATTGCATGTCGGGCAGCGCCGCCCCGGCCTGTTCGGTTTCCGAGAAGGCCGCAAAGGACAGGGTCACCGATTGCAGTTGCAGCGCGATATAGGGCGTGGCGCCGATCACCGCGAGAATGGTCACGAAAACCGCCAGCAGGTTCGACTTGCCTTAGCGCGACGAAATCAGGTCGGCAATCGAGGTGATCCGCTGGCTGCGCCCCACCCGCACCATCTTGCGCAGGGTCCACCACCAGCCGATCATCACAAGCGTCGGCCCGAGATAGATCGTCACATATTCAAGGCCGGCGCGCGCGGCAAAGCCGACCGCGCCATAGAATGTCCAGGCGGTGCAATAAATCGACAGCGATAGCGTATAGACATAGGGCGACCGCAGCCATTTGCCGCGCCCGCGCCGGGCGGCGCGATCGGCACCAAAGGCCACGGCAAACAGGAACACCACGTAAAGCAGGCAGACCAGAACAAGCACATTCAGGATCGCCATCGCCTAGCCCTCTGTGCCGCCCGGCGGAACCTGGGTTTCGGTGGCGCGCAGATGCCGCGAGACGATCCCCGAGACCAGCGCCAAAAGCACCCAGAGACCGAATATATAGAACATCACCACCGTGGTGGTGGTGCTGTTCGATGCGTCCTCGCCCTGCCACAACAGCG
>NZ_CAJXIP010000032.1 GCF_913054395.1 uncultured Roseovarius sp. | reverse complement strand
ATATGGCACATGGGCCGATCTGCATTACGACGCCTCCGCCATCGTCATGCGTCCCGCCATGGCGCTGACCCTCAACGGCATCGCCCAAGGCTATATCGCCGATCGCATCGCGCGGCTATTCCGGGCCGAGGGGCTGACTGACATCATGATCGACACCGGCGAATTGCATGCGCTTGGCGGTCATCCGGAGGGCGGTGACTGGCCGGTGACGCTTGATGGCGGTGCCCCCCGGCGGCACATAGCGCTGCGCGACCGTGCACTGGCCTCTTCCGCGCCCCTGGGAACGGTGTTTGACAAGGCGGGCACGGCGGGCCACATCCTTGACCCCCTCAGTGGCCAACCTGCGCAACCCCTCTGGCGCCTGGTCAGCGTAAGCGCCGACAGCGCCGCCATGGCCGATGCTCTGAGTACGGGTATGTGCCTTATGTCCGCCAAGGAAATCCACGCCGCTGCCGCCGCGATTAAGGGGGTCAGGGTCGTACATCTGGCAACCCTCGAATGATCCCGATGCAGGCTGTGTGATGCTGCCCGCCGATGTCCTCCTGCGGTTGGCCGCAAGGGGGCAGGGGCGCTTGGCATCCGCATCGCGCTCTTTCAAATCGAATTGGTATTTACAATACCTATTCGTGGGCGTATCTGCAAATGCAAGTCTCAAATCTTTAAGGCATCGCATATGAGTCGCACCGCCGAGAAAATGCGCGCTTGGAAGGGCCCCGCGCTTCTGGCCTATGGGTTTCGCCCATTCTTCCTTGGTGCAGCGCTTTGGGCCGCGATCGCCATGACGCTCTGGGTGGCGGCACTCAGCGGCCAAATGGTGCTTCCGACAGCGTTTGATCCCGTCTCCTGGCATGCCCATGCCTTCCTGTTCGGATATCTGATGTCGGTGATTGCCGGGTTTCTTCTGACGGCAGTCCCGAACTGGACGGGGCGGTTGCCGATTGTCGGCTGGCCCCTTGGCGGGCTGTTTTGCCTTTGGATCGCCGGGCGGCTGGCGGTGACCTTTTCCGCAGGCCTGTCGCCGGTTGTTATCGGATTGGTCGATCTGGCCATGCCAGCCACGCTTGCGCTCGTCATTGCGCGGGAAATCGTTGCGGGCAAGAATTGGCGCAACCTGATCGTGCTGGCGATGCTTATGATCTTCATTCTGGGAAATGCTGTGTTTCACTGGGAAGCCGCACGCGGAGATTACGCCGCCCAGGGCTATGGTCTGCGCATCGGACTTGCTGCGGCGATCATGATGATCGCGGTCATAGGTGGGCGCGTGGTGCCGTCTTTCACGCGAAACTGGTTGGTCAAGCGGGGCGCGGGTAGGTTGCCCACGCCACCGATGCAGCGGTTTGACAAGCTGGCGCTCTTGACCTTGCTGCTTGGCCTTGCCCTCTGGGTTGCCTTGCCCTCGGCCTGGCTTGCCGGTGCGGTTTTTGCTCTCGCTGCCGGTCTGCATTTCTTCCGGTTGCGGCGTTGGGTTGGGCTGTCGACCCTGTCCGAGCCATTGGTTTTCATCCTGCATGCGGCCTATTTTTTCATCCCGCTTGGGGGGCTGGCCCTTGCCGCCGAGATCGTCCTGCCGGAATTGTCCACCTTGGGGGCGGTTCAGCACCTGTGGATGGGCGGAGCCATTGGTCTCATGACGCTGGCGGTCATGACACGGGCGACGCTTGGGCATACCGGCCAGGTGCTGACCGCCGGGCCTGGCACCTGCATGATCTACGCGGCCATCGCGCTTGCAACTCTCCTGCGGGTATCGGCCGGAGTCTGGCCCGGAGGCACTATGACGCTTTACGCGGCCTCAGCTGTGTTCTGGATCGCTGGTTTTGTCGGCTTTGCGGTGATCTACGGCCCATTGCTTTTGCGCCATCCGCCCGCCAAAGCGGTTTAGGGCGGCGCCAAGTCCCTAAGTGGAGTCGTCGTCAATCAATGGGCTCGGTTTGGCAAAGCGCATCAGATCAGCGACGTCGGTGATCACGATATGATTGCCCGCAACCTTTACGCCGAAAGGTTCCAGTCCCTTGAAAGAGCGGCTCAGGTTTTCGGGGGTCATCCCCAGAAATGATGCCAGGCGTCGCTTTTCCATCATCAGATCAAACTCGTCTGTTCCGTTCCGCTGTCTTTGGCGCAGCAGATAGTTCGCCAGGCGTTCCAGCGATGTACGAAGTTTGAGGTCCTTGGTGTTTTTGACAATGGCGCGATAACACTGCGACAACTCTGTTACGATCGCACGGGCAAAAACACTGTCTGAATCGAAGAGACGCCGCACGTCCTCGGACGGAAGCAACACGATCCGGCTCTTTTCCAAAGTCCGCGCCGACATCAGATAGGGCGCGCCCCTGATGGTCGCGGCAAGAATGAACGTCGAAACCGGACGCACGGTCGCCAGGCTGGTTTCGCGCCCGTTCCAGGTTGAAAAAAGATCGACGGAGCCGGAAACGACGACATGCAGAAAGTCGGGCAATTCGCCTTCGGTTATCAATTCGATGCGGGGCGGAAAATTCTGGACATAGGCCCCTCGCATGAGGGCCTCGAAATTGCCCATGTCCATTTCGGCGAATAGCGCGAGATCGCGGACTTCTTGCCTATACGAGTCGGACATTCGTCTGCTTGCGCCTCTTGCTGCTCCCATCACACATCATTCGCAGTCACTTGATAATTGTCAAGCCGTCGATTGATGCCGTCTCGTCTTTGGTTTGATCTGTCGGGCCCGGTGACATGATGAATGTCGGCAACCCATTTATTTTGCTAACTAATTTTCATTATTTGATCTGCATCAACAGATTCCACGCCAAGAGCGGGCACTTCCGTCGCAACTCGGAACAGCAGCATCAAGCCTGCAAACGGCGGAGGGACCGTGATGGAACTTCAAAACAAGGCCACAGCACTGTGGTCAAATTTCTTCAACGTAAAGATGGTGCAGATCAGGACCTTCCACATGACGTGGTTTGCGTTCTTTTCGTGCTTTTTCGCGTGGTTCGGCATTGCACCGCTGATGAGCGTGGTACGCGACGAACTTGCTCTCACACCGAACCAGATTGGCTGGGCCATCATCGGTTCGGTCTCGATGACAATATTCGCCCGGCTGTTCATCGGCTGGCTCTGTGATCGGATCGGGCCGCGGAAATCCTATACCTGGCTGCTTTTGATCGGGGCGCTGCCGGTCATGGGGATCGGCCTGTCGTTCAACTTTGAAACCTTCCTTTTGTTCCGTGTGCTGATTGGTGGCATCGGGGCTGCCTTCGTAATCACGCAGTACCATACCTCTGTCATGTTCGCGCCCAATGTGGTCGGGCAGGCGAATGCCACATCCGCAGGCTGGGGCAACCTGGGCGGCGGTGTTACCCAATTCGTCATGCCGCTTCTGTTCTCGGTCATGGTTGTGGGCTTCGGCTTTTCCGAGGCGGTGGGCTGGCGTCTGTCGATGGTCGTGGTCGGTATCATCATCTTTCTGACAGGCATCGGTTACTATTTCCTGACACAGGATGCGCCGGACGGCAACTTTGACGACCTGCGCGAGCAGGGCCGGATGGAAGAAAAGAAGAACGTCACCGGCAATTACATGCAGGCCCTCAAAGATCCGCGGGTCTGGATTCTGTTCGTCATCTACGGCGCCTGCTTTGGCATCGAGCTGACGGTCAACAACGTCGCGGCGCTCTACTTCATGGATTATTTCGACCTGAGCCTTGTGGCCGCCGGTTTTGTCGCCGCGTCCTTTGGCCTGATGAACCTGTTCGCCCGGACGCTCGGGGGGCTGTTCGGTGACAACTTCGGATCGCTCTGGGGGCTTAAGGGCCGCGCCTTCTGGCTGTTCGTCTGCCTGTTCTTCGAAGGCTGTGCGCTCATGGTGTTCAGCCAGATGCAGGTGCTTTTCCTGGCGCTGCCCTCTCTCATCGTCTTCTCACTGTTCACGCAGATGGCGGAAGGGGCCACTTACTCGGTCGTACCCTTCATCAACAAACGGGCGCTTGGTGCCGTGGCCGGTGTGGTCGGCGCGGGCGGCAATGCCGGCGCGGTCCTGGCGGGTTTCCTGTTCAAGAACGTGATCGACTGGTCCGAGGCCTTCTTCATCCTCGGCGTGGTAGTCACCGCCGCCTCTTTCCTTGCCTTCTTTGTGCGCTTCTCGACCCGGCAGGAAGATGAGGAACGCGCCAATTTCGCGATCGCGAACATCGAGATCCTGCGGCTGCGGGCGTTTAAGGCCAACGCTGCACTGGAAGAGGGGCTGATCGCCATATCCAAGAAAAACGGCAGCCAACCGGCTGAATGACATCGAACCCCGGCGGGCCGACAGCGGCCCGCCACAAAAGAAAACCGCCACCACGGGAGGACCCCATCATGGCGATCACCGCAACCACATCCACCAACAGCGGCTATATGCTGACCGACTGGCGGCCAGAAGATCCGCAATTCTGGGCCAGCGAAGGCAAGCGCATCGCGACCCGCAATCTCTGGATTTCGATCCCCAACCTGCTTTTGGCCTTCTCGGTCTGGATGGTCTGGTCGGTCGTTGTCGCCAAGATGCCCGCCATCGGATTTGATTTCTCGGTGGGCGAACGGTTCTGGCTTGCGGCCCTGCCTGGCCTGTCCGGCGCGACGCTGCGCATCTTCTACAGCTTCATGGTGCCGATTTTCGGAGGGCGCAGATGGACGGCCATCTCGACCGCCTCCCTGCTCTTGCCGGCCATCGGCATCGGCTTTGCCGTCCAGAACCCCGATACAAGCTACTTCACCTTTCTGGTCCTTGCCCTGATGTGCGGTTTCGGCGGTGGCAACTTCGCCTCTTCGATGGCCAATATCGCCTTTTTCTATCCGAAGAAAACCAAGGGCAATGCGCTTGCTCTGAATGCGGGCCTTGGCAACCTCGGGGTGTCCGTCATGCAGTTTGTGGTGCCGATCGTTATCACGATGGGGGTCTTCGGTGCGATTGGCGGCGAACCGCAACAGCTCTCCGACGGCGGTCAGCTTTTCATTCAGAATGCCGGGTTCATCTGGGTGCCGTTCCTTGCCGTCAGTGCGATTGCCGCCTGGTTCGGCATGAATGACATCGCGGATGCCAAGTCTTCCTTTTCCGAGCAGTCGATCATCTTCACCCGCAAGCACAACTGGGTCATGTGTGTGCTCTACACCGGCACCTTCGGTAGCTTCATCGGCTATGCCGCCGGTTTCCCTCTGTTGATGCGCACGCAGTTCCCGGAAGTTGACGTGCTGCGCTATGCCTTCCTTGGTCCGCTTGTCGGTGCCCTGTCTCGCGCCGCAACCGGCTGGATTTCCGACAAGTTCGGCGGCGGCCGCGTGACCTTCTGGTGTTTCCTCGGGATGATCGTCGCGGTCCTGGGCGTCTTGCAGTTCCTGCCGTCCGAGGCTGCGCCTGCTGGTAACTTCTGGGGCTTCTTCGCCTGCTTCATGGCGCTGTTCTTTCTGACCGGAGTGGGCAATGCATCGACCTTCCAGATGATCCCGTCGATCATGCGTCAGGAAGTGCCTCGGCTGATGCCCAATCTCGATAAGGCCGCAACCCTGAAGCAGGCCGAGCGCGAGAGCGCGGCCATCATCGCCTTCACCTCGGCCATCGCAGCCTATGGGGCGTTCTTCATCCCCAAGCTTTATGGCACGTCGATCGCCATGACCGGTGCCCCGAATGGCGCATTGTGGGTGTTCCTCAGCTTCTACGCTGTCTGCGCCGTGATTTGCTGGGCCTTTTACAGCCGCAAATCCGCACCGGTGCCGTGCTGAGCCAATAGAAATCCCGCCGCGCCGCTTTGGTGGCGCGGCCCCCGCATTCAGGAGAAAATGACATGAGCCACCTGCTCGACAGATTGAACTTCCTTCAGTCCAAGGAACTCGAACGGTTTTCGAACGGACACGGGCAGGTGACCCGTGAAAACCGTGACTGGGAAGATACCTATCGCAACCGCTGGCGCCATGACAAAATTGTCCGCTCGACCCATGGTGTGAACTGTACCGGGTCATGCAGCTGGAAGATCTACGTCAAGTCCGGCATCGTTACCTGGGAAACCCAGCAGACCGACTATCCGCGCACCCGCGCCGACCTGCCAAATCACGAGCCGCGCGGCTGTGCACGCGGTGCAAGCTATAGCTGGTATCTCTATTCCGCCAACCGCGTGAAGAACCCGCTGGTGCGTGGCCGCTTGATGAAGGTCTGGCGCAAAATGCGCGAAACCATGGATCCGATTGCGGCCTGGACCAAGCTGCAAGCTGATCCGATACTGCGCGCCTCTTACGTCGAAACCCGCGGCAAAGGTGGGTTCGTGCGAGCCACATGGGATGAGGCGACCGAAATTACCGCTGCGGCCAACGCCTACACCGCCAAGACATATGGCCCCGACCGCGTGTTTGGCTTTTCGCCCATTCCGGCCATGTCGATGGTCAGCTATGCCGCCGGTTCGCGTTACCTGTCCCTGATGGGCGGTGTCTGCATGTCGTTTTACGACTGGTACTGCGATTTGCCGCCTGCCTCGCCCATGACATGGGGCGAACAGACCGACGTGCCTGAGAGTGCCGACTGGTATAATTCCGGCTACCTGCTGCTTTGGGGGTCCAACGTGCCGCAGACACGGACGCCGGATGCGCATTTCTATACGGAAGCGCGCTACAAGGGGACCAAATCCGCCGTCATCTGCCCGGATTACTCCGAGGCCGCCAAGTTCGGCGATGTCTGGCTGAACGCCAAGCAGGGCACGGACGCGGCATTGGCGATGGCATTTGGTCACGTGATTCTGCGCGAATTCCACCTGGATCGTCAGACCGAGTATTTTGAAGAGTATACCCGCAAGTACTCGGATTTTCCGATGCTGGTAAAACTGGATGAAAAAGACGGCAAGCTTGTGCCGGGCCGGTTCCTGCGCGCCGACGATCTTGACGGCAAACTGGGCGAAGATAACAACCCCGAATGGAAAACCGTGGCCTTTGACGAACTGTCCAAAGGCTACGTCGCGCCCAATGGCTCTGTCGGGTATCGCTGGGGTGAAGACGGGGAATGGAACCTCGAAGAGAAGGCGAAAGAAGCCGAGACTAGGCTCAAGATGAGCTTTGTTCTGGACGAGGATCACGATGATGTGGTCGGCGTGGGTTTTCCCTATTTTGGCGGCGAGGCCTATGGCCAGTTCAAGACCGATGCGGACCACCCCGACGTTCTGACCCGCAACATCCCGGTCAAAAAGATCAAGACGGCGGATGGTGAGATCGCGGTTGCGACCGTCTTTGACCTGTTTTGTGCCAACTACGGGCTTGACCGCGGCCTGGGGGGCGACTGGGTTACCTCGGATTACGCCAACGATATGCCCGGCACGCCTGCCTGGGCCGAGAAGATCACCGGCGTTCCCGCAGATAAGATCATCCATGTTGCGCGCGGTTTCGCCGATAACGCCGAAAAGACCAATGGCAAGTCGATGATCATCATCGGTGCCGCGATGAACCACTGGTTCCACATGGACATGAACTATCGCGGTGTCATCAACATGCTGGTGATGTGTGGCTGTGTCGGTCAATCCGGTGGCGGTTGGGCGCACTATGTGGGCCAGGAAAAACTGCGCCCGCAGACCGGCTGGCAACCGCTGGCCTTTGCTCTCGACTGGAACCGCCCGCCGCGGCACATGAACTCGACCTCGGCGTGGTATGCGCATACCGATCAGTGGCGTTACGAGACCCTGAAAGCGGATGAAATCCTGTCGCCGACGGCGCCTGCGGGTGATTGGGACATCAGCCTGATCGACTACAACATCCGGGCCGAACGCATGGGCTGGCTGCCGTCTGCTCCGCAACTCAAGACCAATCCCTTCGAGGTTGCCAGGGCCGCAAAGGCGGCAGGCAAGGAAATCCCTGCCTATGTCGCCGAGAACCTGAAGTCCGGCGATCTGGAAATGTCTTGCGAGGATCCGGACAACCCCGCCAACTGGCCGCGCAACCTGTTTGTCTGGCGTTCGAACCTGTTGGGATCCTCCGGCAAGGGCCACGAATACTTCCTCAAGCACCTGCTTGGTACGGACCACGGGGTCATGGGCAAGGATTTGGGCGAAGACGGCGGGCAACTGCCGAAAGAGGCCAGATGGCACCCGGATGCGCCACGCGGCAAGCTCGACCTGCTGGTGACCATCGACTTCCGGATGAGCACGACCTGCGTCTACTCCGACATCGTTCTGCCGACGGCCAGCTGGTACGAAAAGGACGATATGAATACCTCGGACATGCACCCGTTCATTCACCCGCTGCAAGCGGCGGTGGACCCGGCCTATGAAAGCAAATCCGACTGGGAAATCTTCAAGGCCATTGCCAGGAAGTTTCAGGAGATCGCGCCGGGCTATCTGGACAAGGAAACCGATATCGTCGCCCTGCCGATCCTGCACGACACCCCAGCGGAGATTGCGCAGGATCAGGTCAAGGACTGGAAGAAAGGCGAATGTGACCTGATTCCGGGCAAGACCGCGCCGGCATTCGTGGCGGTCGAGCGGGATTACACCGCGATCTATGACCGCTTCACGGCCCTTGGTCCCCTGCTGGACCAGCTTGGCAATGGCGGGAAGGGCATCAGCTGGAACACCCAGGACGAGATCGACAACCTCTCGGCCCTGAATGGTGTGCAGCTGGATGGCTCCGCAGCAGGGCGCCCCAAAATCGAAACGGCGATCGACGCTTGCGAAGTCATCCTGATGCTGGCGCCTGAAACCAACGGCAACGTTGCCGTCAAGGCCTGGGAGGCCCTGGAAAAGGCGACCGGGCGCGAACATGCACATCTGGCAGAAGGCGAGCATGGTCAGAAAATCCGCTTTCGCGACATCGCGGCACAACCCCGCAAGATCATCTCGAGCCCCACATGGTCAGGGATCGAGAGTGAGAAGGTAAGCTATAATGCGGGCTACACCAACGTGCACGAGCTGATCCCGTGGCGAACGCTGACCGGGCGACAGCAGCTTTATCAGGATCACCTGTGGATGCGGGCATTCGGCGAAGGCTTCATGTCGTACCGCCCTCCGGTGGACCTCAAGACCATCACGGCGGATGTGCAGGACAAGGGCGACAACCTTGTATTGAACTTCATCACACCCCACCAGAAATGGGGCATCCACTCCACCTATAGCGACAACCTGTTGATGCTGACGCTGAACAGGGGCGGCCCGGTGATCTGGATCAGCGAGAACGATGCGCGGTCTGCCGGGATCGTGGATAACGACTGGGTCGAGCTTTACAACACCAACGGTGCCTTGACGGCGCGGGCGGTAGTGTCTCAGCGGATCAAGGACGGCACGACGTTCATGTATCACGCACAAGAGAAGATCGTGAACACGCCCGGCTCTGAGAAAACCGGACATCGCGGGGGGATCCACAACTCCGTCACCCGCGCGGTTCTGAAACCCACCCACATGATCGGCGGCTATGCCCAGCAATCTTACGGTTTCAACTATTACGGCACCGTGGGGTCGAACCGGGATGAATTCGTCGTCGTAAGGAAGATGAAGAAAGTGGACTGGCTCGACAAGGAAGAGAGCCGGAAAGCACCTGCACAGGAGGCAGCAGAATGAGAATCCGCGCACAAATCGGCATGGTGCTGAACCTCGATAAATGCATCGGGTGCCATACGTGTTCCGTCACCTGCAAGAACGTCTGGACGAGCCGCGATGGCGTTGAATACGCCTGGTTCAACAACGTGGAAACCAAGCCCGGCACCGGCTATCCGACCGATTGGGAAAATCAGGACCGTTGGAAAGGGGGCTGGGAACGCACCAGGGCGGGCAAGCTCCAGCCCAAGCAGGGGAGCAAGTGGCGGATCCTGTCCAACATCTTCGCCAACCCGGCGATGCCGGAGATCGACGATTACTACGAGCCGTTCGATTTCGACTATGACCACCTGAAATCCGCCCCGGAAATGGAGGCATTCCCAACGGCGCGTCCGCGCTCCAAGATCACTGGTGAGCGGATCGAGAAGATCGAGAAAGGCCCGAACTGGGAGGAAATCCTTGGAGGTGAATTCTCGAAGCGGTCCGAGGATTATAACTTCGAGGGTATTCAGAAGGAGATCTACGGGGAGTATGAGAACACCTTCATGATGTATCTGCCCCGGCTCTGCGAACACTGCCTTAATCCGGCCTGTGCATCGTCCTGCCCGTCTGGAGCTATCTACAAGCGTGAAGAGGACGGCATCGTCCTGATCGACCAGGAGAAATGCCGCGGCTGGCGGATGTGTGTCTCGGGATGTCCCTACAAGAAGATCTACTACAACTGGTCCTCCGGGAAGTCCGAGAAATGCACGCTGTGCTATCCGCGCATTGAAAGCGGCAACCCGACGGTCTGTTCGGAAACCTGCGTGGGGCGCATCCGGTATCTGGGCGTGATGCTCTATGATGCCGACAAGATCGAAGATGCGGCCAACATGGAGAACGAACAGGACCTTTATGACGCGCAGCTTGGCGTGTTTCTCGACCCCAACGATCCGGTGGTCATCGAAACCGCCCGTGCCGATGGCATCCCGGAAGACTGGATCAAGGCCGCGCAGGAAAGCCCGATCTGGAAAATGGCGATGGAATGGAAGGTCGCCTTCCCGCTGCATCCCGAATACCGGACGCTGCCGATGGTGTGGTACATCCCGCCGCTTTCGCCGATCCAGAACGCAGCAGAAGCAGGGGCGATTGGCACGGATGCGGGTATGCCCGACGTCCGGAACCTGCGTATTCCGGTCCGATATCTGGCGAATATGCTGACGGCGGGCGATGAGGCGCCGGTTGTGACCGCGCTGGAACGGATGCTGGCGATGCGGTCGTATATGCGGTCCAAGACCATCGAAGGCGTCATCGACGAGGCGATCGCGGCGCGCGTTGGCCTGTCGGGGCGCGTGATCGAGGATATGTACAAGATCATGGCCCTTGCCGATTACGAGGATCGCTTTGTCATCCCGACCACGCACCGTGAGCAGGTCGAAGAAGCATATGACCTTCGCGGTGGATGCGGCTTTACCGACAGCAACGGATGCTCCAGCGGCATATCGAAAGGGTCGCTGTTCGGCGGGTCCAAGAAACCCCTCAAAATGCCATCGGAGGTGATGTGATGGACCGCACACTAAAAGCCCTGTCGCTGATCCTGAGCTATCCGACACGCGAGTTGCAGCTTGCCATGCCCGAGATCGGCGCCGTTCTGGCGTCGGATACGCGGCTGACGGCAGCAGCACGCCGGGCCCTGCGGCCGCTGGTAGAGGATCTTGCCGGGCGCGACATTTATGACCTCGAAGAACAGTTCGTCCTGCTCTTCGATCGGTCGCGCACGTTGTCATTGAACCTGTTTGAACACGTCCACGGCGAAAGCCGCGATCGTGGCGGTGCAATGGTGTCGCTGGTCGAAACCTATCGGGCAGGCGGGTTCGATCCCGTCACCTCGGAGCTGCCTGACCATTTACCTGTCCTTTTGGAATTCCTGTCGACGCGTCCCTTCGTCGAAGCACAGGATACTCTGGCGGACGCGGCCCATATCTTTGAGGCCTTGAACGCGCGGCTGAGCCGGCGGGAAAGCCCCTATGGTGCCGTGTTCGCCAGCCTTTTGCAGCTGGCAGGCGTGAACGCTGATCAAGAGGCCGTGGCCGAGATGCTCGCGCAACCCGATGACGATCCCACCGACCTGGAGGCCCTGGACGAGGTGTGGGAGGAAAGTGAAGTGCTTTTTGGCCCGGACCCCAATGCCGGCTGTCCGCAAGTGCGCGACATGCTGGCGCGCATGGACACCCCTCAAAATACGACCCTGCCCATCAATCCCGCCCCGCGGCACGCGGCAGAATAGGGAGTAAGGAACATGTTTCTCGACATTGACTATTTCATCTTCGGCATCATGCCGTACATCGCACTGACCGTTCTGATCGTGGGCTCTATTGCCCGCTATGAGCGCGATCCCTTCACCTGGAAATCTTCTTCAAGCCAACTCTTGCGCCGCAAACAGCTGTTCTGGGGATCGGTTCTGTTTCATGTCGGCATCATCACGGTGTTCGGCGGGCATCTGGTCGGCCTGTTCACGCCGGTCTGGATATTGGACGCCCTTGGCATTCCCTATGCGCTCAAGCAATGGATGGCCGTCATTCTTGGCGGCACGGCGGGCATCGCGGCGCTGATAGGGGCCTCTTTGCTGATCCATCGCCGCGTGACCGATCCCCGGATCTGGCAGACCACCAGCTTTGCCGACATTGGTATTCTGGTGCTGATCTGGTTGCAGCTGTTCATCGGCATTGGCACGATCTTCCTGACCCTTCGGCACATGGACGGCGCAGAAATGGTGCGCTTCATGACATGGTCGCAAAGCGTCATCCTGTTGAATCTCAATGCATGGGCGATGGTTGTGGATGTGCACTGGCTTTACAAGGCGCATATTTTCCTTGGCCTGCTGATCACCATTCTGTTCCCCTTCACCAGACTGGTCCACATTGTATCGGGTTTCGCGGCACCGTTCAGGTACCTGTTGCGGCCCGGCTATCAGATCGTTCGGTCGCGGCGCCAGAGGGCCCTGCCCAAGCGTGCCAATCCCAAAACAACACCGGCGGAGTAAGGCAGATGCATGCAGCACTCTTTCCCGATCTTGTCGTGAATGGCGAGCATGTCCCGCACGGGGTGGTTGCGGCCGAAACGCAGAACCAGGATGCCCCAAAAGGCAAACCGGGCATTGCATGGCGCAAGGCGGCCAACGCCGTGGCGATCCGAACCCTGCTGTTGCAGGAAGCCCGGTCACGGCGGATCAGGTCGGACCCTCAGGAGGTCGGCCCCGGACGCTTTGAAACCGAAGAGGAGGCCCTGATCCGGGGCCTTCTCGACGTGGCGATCGAGGTCTCGCCCCCCACAGAGCAGGACATCCTGTCCGAATGGGAGCGCGACCCGACCCGCTTTCGCACGCCGCCGCTCTGGGAAGTGTCGCATATCCTGTGCGCGTGCGATCCGAGAGATGAGGCGGATCGTGCCAAAGCGCAGGCGCGCGCGCAGGGGGTGCTTGCCCAGGCCCTGGACGCCCCCAAAAGCTTTGCTGCTCTTGCCGCGCGTGAAAGCGATTGTGGGTCAAAGGCTTCGGGGGGCGCGCTTGGGCAGCTTGGGCCGAACGATACCCTCCCGGAATTCGAGGCAGCCCTGCGCGACCTTTCGGAAGGCGAGATTTCGGCCCAACCGGTCCTTACACGACACGGTTATCATGTCATCCGCCTGGATGCCGTGGCCTTGGGGCAGGTCTTGCCGCTGGACGCCGTGCGCGGAAAAATCGCGGTTGCGATGGAAAAGGCCGCCTGGGCGCGGGAAGCACGACACTTTATCGCGAAACTGGTCGACGCCTCAGACATCCAAGGGGCGGATCTGGGCGCGCTCTGATCGGGAGGATGGGACGATGGGAAAGGATATTGCGCGACCTCTGAATACCGTGCGAGGCGAAAGTGTCGGCATTGGCACATTCGACAATCCCCTGGATTTCATCGCCGAAGATCATATGAGGGAGAGGGAGGTCTGCGCATTGATTGACCGGATCGTCGCATCCGCGCCGATGGAAGAGGCCGAGCGCGATCAGATCCTTGCGTTCCTTGAGGTCCGGTTGCCGCAGCATCTTGCCGACGAAGAGATCGACCTTTTCCCGCTGATGCTGAAACGCTGCGATCCGGAGGACGAGATCGAGGCAGTGATCGGGAAACTGCAATCCGATCATGGTCACGCACTGGCGGATGCCCCGACGATTTTTGCGATAATTCAGGGCCTGGACACGAATTCGCCAAAGCCCACCCGGTCTGAAGCTGCCCAAATGGCGGAATTCGCCCATCATGCGCGCCGCCACCTGATCCTTGAAAATGCTGTTATCCTGCCCATCGCGCGGGCCAGGCTGACAGGGGGGGACCTGAACACGATGAAGCGACACATGCTGGAGCGTCGTGGTCTTTGCAATACCGGGAAGATGCGCGATGCTGAATGACATGCTTGACCGCAACCTGATGTGGTCCGAACGTAGAAATATTGGTGAACCCGGCCATTTCGCCCGACCTGCAACGCGGCAATCGCCCGAGCTTTCCGGGATCGGCTGTTTAGGCAGCCGCATGCACGGGCTGATCCATGGCCTCAAGGACGGGCGGCTTCGCGATCTCGATTGCGCGGTTGGTCCGGGACACTTTCAATCGGAGACCGCGCAATGGCGACTATCATGAAAACGATAGAGGGCAGCACTTGCGGCTGTGATGACCCCGATCATCAGACAGCCCTGATCAGCATCGACGAAGCCTTGCGGCGCATCCTGCGGGGAACGCAAGCGGTGTCGGAAACCGAACTTGTCCCTTTGGCGCAGGCATCCGGGCGCATCCTTGCTGTGTCAGTGCGCTCACTTGGAATGGTTCCCCCTTTCGACAATGCCGCCATGGATGGCTTTGCCATCAATACAGCGGAGCTTTCCGGAGAAGGGCCCTGGACCCTTGCCATCGGGGGGCGCGTTGCGGCGGGTCAGACCCCAATGGAAAAGATACCGTCCAAAAGCGCGGTCCAGATATTCACCGGTGCGCCCGTCCCGGATGGCGCCAATGCCGTTGTCATGCAGGAAGAGGTTCTGCGAACCGGCAATAGCATTCACCTGAAACGCCGGATCACGCCCGGCACGCACATTCGTCGCGCTGGTGAAGACATGACTGCGGGAAAGATTATCGTCCCTGCCGGGCGCGCTCTCTCGTCACGCGACATCGCTGTCTGCGCTGCGGCCGGACATGCCGAGGTTTCAGTGACGCGCCGTATCCGTGTTGCCTTGGTGGTCACTGGCGACGAAGTCGTGCAACAGGGACATGTGCGGGGGGCCGCTGGCATCTGGGATGTCAACACACCGATGCTGGCCGCAACGGTAAATTCGCCCGATCTGGAACTTGCCAGCGTTGACGTTGCGGGCGACACGCGCGCCGCATTGCGCGCGCAGTTGAATGCGCTGGCTCAACAGGTCGACCTGATCGTAACGACTGGCGGCATCTCTGTCGGGGAAGAGGATCACGTCAAGCCGGCCCTGTCAGACCTTGGTGCAACGATTGCCTTTAGCGGCGTGGCGTTGAAACCCGGCAAACCTGTATCCTTTGGCCGCGTCAAAAAGGCCTGTTGGCTTGGCTTGCCCGGCAATCCGCTCTCGGCTTTTGTGACATGGCAGCTTTTTGGAACCGCCGTTCGCAATGCACTTGCCGGACAAACCCAAAGCCGGGTTCGGCGGCGCAATGTCGTTCTGCCGCGTGCGCTGCATCACCGGCCGGGGCGCTGCGAACTTCGCCTGGCTCGGCTGGCGGGGTTCGATGGCTCAGGACGCGAAGTCGTGGACTTTGCGGATGCCACCCATTCGGGGCGGGTCGCGCAGCTTTTGGAAATGGATGGCCTGCTGTTCATTCCCGCCGATGTCGAGACATTGCCAAGCGGTGCCTTGGTGGAATTCAACCCATTCTGACGAACGAGGATTACGAAACATGAAAATCGCTTACACGATGGCGCCGGGCAGGGGGGACACGGACCTGCTGCTCTCGCGGGTCGCTCAAACACTGGCGGCACAGGGCCATGCAACCTGTGGCACGGTCCAGACCAACACCGAATGTGCAAACGGCCCTTGCGATATGGATGTGAGTGTCCTGCCGAACGGTCCTACCCTGCGCATTTCGCAGGATCTCGGGCAGGCCTCAAAGGGATGCAGGCTCGACCCCACGGCGCTGGAGACCGCTGTTGGTTTGGCGCAGTCACGTCTTGACGGGAATGTGGATATTCTGATCATCAACAAATTCGGCAAGCACGAAGCCGAAGGCCGTGGCTTTCGGACCATCATTGCCGATGCGCTTGAACTTGAAATCCCTGTTCTTGTGGGGGTCAACGCCCTGAACCTGACCGCCTTCAAGGATTTTGTCGGCCCCGAGGCCGTGCAACTGGAGTCATCCGAGGAGGCAATCCTTGATTGGTTTTCTGCCATCCAAGGCGGCAGGAAAGACGTGGCCTGAATACCCTTGAGGTCGGATTGCGGGCTGGCGTCGTCAGGCTGACCAGTCAGAATGGCCGTATAAGGGCCCGGACACCGGATGCTGCCCAATCGGATCTGCGCCCTTTGAAATGCATTGATCAGCAGGCCGTGGCACGATTTTCAACCGTTGCCCGCCATTGGCCGTGATAGGCAATCGGGCCGTTTCCGGGCCTGATCCCTGCGGTCTTTCCCCCCTCATGGCCCCTGCGGTCGATCTGTCCCCTTGACCCCGACCGCTTGCCCGGCCAAGAACCAAGACCAAACGACGAGGGAAGAAGACGTATGGCGCGCACGCCCAAGGCTGCTGATTTGCAGGATCGCGAAAAATCGAAACGTCTCGGCATATTGGCCGAGCTCTGGCCGTTCCTGCGACCCTATCGCCCGCTTTTGACCGGCGCCATTCTGGCGCTGGTGCTGACGGCAAGCGTCGCGCTTGTTCTGCCGCTGGCGGTACGTCGCGTGGTGGATAATTTCGCCGCCGAAGATGGCGCCATCCTGGATCAGTATTTCGGCGCGGCGCTGTTGATTGCGGCGCTTCTGGCGGTCGGCACCGGGCTTCGCTATATGCTGGTTACCCGGCTTGGCGAGCGGGTCGTGGCCGATATCCGCAAGGCGGTGTTCGACCGGGTGATCGCCATGAGTCCGGCATTTTTCGAACGTCTGATGACCGGCGAAGTGCTAAGCCGGATCACCACCGACACCACGCTTATTCTCTCTGTCATAAGTTCTTCTGTCTCAATTGCGCTGCGTAACCTATTGATTTTCCTTGGTGGTATGGGGCTGATGCTGATCACGTCGCCCAAGCTGACGGGCATGGTCCTTTTGATTGTGCCGCTTGTGATCGTACCGATCCTGACGCTGGGGCGCAGGATGCGGATATTGAGCCGTGAAAACCAGGATTGGATCGCCAATAGTTCGGGCAATGCCTCCGAGGCGCTGTTGTCAGTGCAGACGGTTCAGGCCTTTACCCACGAAGGCGAGAGCCGTGCGCGCTTTGCCGATGTCACCGAGCGCAGCCATGACGCCGCTCGCCGCCGTATCAACACCCGCGCGCTGATGACGGTGATCGTGATCTTTCTGGTGTTCAGCGGTGTCGTCGGTGTCCTTTGGATGGGTGCGCGCGACGTGCGTGCGGGCGGGATGAGCGCGGGAAGCCTTGTGCAATTCGTGATCTATTCGGTAATGGTAGCAGGGGCCGTGGCCGCTCTGTCGGAAATCTGGGGCGAGTTGCAGCGCGCGGCCGGTGCCACCGAGCGCCTTGTCGAACTGCTTCAGGCCGACGACCCGGTCACCGACCCAAGTGCCCCCAAACCGGTCCCGCGTCCGGTCAAGGGCGCGATTGACTTCGAGGGCGTGCGCTTTGCCTATCCCTCGCGCCCCGGAACCCTGGCGCTTGACGATCTGAACCTGTCGATCAAGGCCGGTGAAACGGTTGCACTTGTCGGCCCGTCAGGCGCCGGCAAGACCAGCGTGATCCAGATGATCCAGCGGTTTTACGATCCCGATGAGGGCCGCGTGACGCTGGACGGTGTGGCCCTGTCAGAGATGGCGCGCCACGATTTCCGCCGCGACCTTGCGCTTGTGCCGCAGGACCCGGTGATCTTTGCCGCCTCGGCGCGGGACAATATCCGCTTTGGCCGTCTTGACGCCACCGACGCCGAGGTCGAAGAGGCCGCCCGCGCCGCCGCCGCATATGACTTCATCAGCGCGCTGCCCGACGGGTTTGACACCTATGTCGGCGAGCGTGGTGTGATGCTCTCGGGCGGGCAGAAACAGCGGATTGCCATCGCCCGTGCCATCCTGCGCGACGCTGCGGTCCTGTTGCTGGACGAGGCGACCTCGTCGCTGGATGCCGAAAGCGAGCGCGCGGTGCAGCATGCGGTGGATGCCATGGCGCGCACCCGCACCACGATCATCGTGGCGCACCGTCTGGCCACGGTCAAAAAGGCCGACCGGATCATCGTGATGGATCAGGGCCGCATCGTGGCGCAGGGCACCCACGATAGCCTTGTGTCCGAGAACGGCCTTTATGCCCGTCTTGCACGGCTACAATTCACCGATGGCGAGGTCGCCTGAGCGCGGCCAATCGCCCCTTGCCGTGTGCCCGGCAATTTGGGATAACAGCCAAAGATTTCACAGGAGTCGCCGATGTCCGCGCGTATTTACCAACCCGCCCGCAACGCCATGCAGTCCGGAACCGGCAAGACCAGACACTGGGTGCTGGAATTTGTTTCGGACAGCGCGCGTGAGGTTGATCCGCTGATGGGCTGGACCTCGTCGAGCGACACGCAGGCGCAGGTTCGGCTTCGGTTCGACACCAAGGAGGCGGCGCTTGATTATGCCAAGGCGCATGGCATCGACGCCGTGGTGCAGGACCCCCACAAGCGTAAACAGAACATCCGCCCCGGCGGCTATGGCGACAACTTCGCGACCTCCCGCCGTCAGGTCTGGACGCACTGAACACCTTTGAAACGGGTGAAGTTGAAGGGCGCGGGGCAATGCCCGTCAAGCGCACCTTTCGCCTGAATCTCGGCCTTCAGGGCGGTTCAGGCATTTCCCTTTGATACACCTTCGTTGACTGACGAAACCATCAAGGTGTCCGCCCAAATATGTTTGGTCGTTTTTCCGCTCGCCGTAATGATCGGCCCGTGATCTTTACCCGCGTCGCTATTGGGTCGCGCAGGTTTCATGCGAACGCTGTTTTGGCATGACGCCCCCTCGCGCGCCTGTGCTTCCGGGCTGGGGATACCGACAGGATCTGGGATATTTGCCAGGTTTGTGACGTCTCGTTCGGTCTTGGTGAAGGGGGGCGCCCAGACAGGATAGGGATCAGCCACGACAGTCGCGCCGTGGCTTGGAATGCGGCAAAGCTTGATACCAATCAAAGAAATTTCGGCGGCTTCCTAATATGATTGTGAAAACAATCTTGAAGGAGACGTTTAATGAGTTTGAAATCTGGTGGCGGAGCGGCTCTGCCTGAGATCGAAATGCCCGGTGAGCTGGATCAGGTCGCGACGCTGCGCCAATCCTTTGAGAATGGTGAATACCCCTACGACACAAAAATGGGCCGGTCCGAATACGAGGCTATGAAAGCCAAGCTTCAGGCCGAACTTCTCAAGGTCCAGATATGGGCGCAGGAAACCGGCCAGAAATTCGTTCTGCTCTTTGAGGGGCGCGATGCGGCGGGCAAGGGCGGTACGATCAAGCGCTTTACCGAGCATCTCAATCCGCGCGCGGCGCGGGTGGTGGCGCTGAACAAGCCCACCAACACGGAGCGCGGTCAATGGTTTTTCCAGCGCTATATCGAGCACCTTCCGACGTCGGGCGAAATCGTGCTTTATGACCGGTCTTGGTATAACCGCGCCGGGGTTGAACGGGTCATGGGCTTTTGCGAGCCGCATGAATACCTTGAATTCATGCGCCAGACGCCAGAACTTGAACGCATGTTGGTGCGCTCGGGCATCCGGCTTTACAAATACTGGTTCTCGGTCACGCAGGACGAACAGAAACGCCGTTTTGACAGTCGCGCCACCGACCCCCTGAAACAGTGGAAGCTTAGCCCGATTGACAAGCAGAGCCTTGGCAAATGGCAGGAATATACCGATGCGAAAGAGGCGATGTTCTTTTACACCGACACCGCCGATGCGCCTTGGACGGTGGTTAAATCCAACGACAAGAAGCGCGCGCGGCTCAACTGCATGCTGCATTTCCTGAATTCGCTGGATTACCCCGGCAAGGACCTTGAGATCGCTCACGCCCCCGACCCGAAGATCATCTCGACAGCGCAGCACGTGTTGCATGGGGCCGATCAGATTCTCGGAAAATCCACGCCCAACTGATCGCCACAAACCAGAGGGCGCGGGACAGGCACGCCCTCTTGCGTCCGGGTGCGCCCGCGTCTAGGGCTTGGCAATGCAGCCGCACCGCCTGACATATCGCCAGCACGCCCGCGCGACGCTTTTGCTTGGCCTGCCCCTGATCGGCAGCCATGTGGCGCAGTTTGCCATCAATCTGACCGATGCGCTTATGCTGGGGTGGTATTCGGTTGAGGCCCTGGCCGCCGAAGTGCTGGGCGCGACGCTGTTTTTTGTGCTGTTCATCATGGGCTCGGGCTTTGCCTGGGCGGTGATGCCGATGGTCGCCTCGGCCCAGGCCTCGGGGCAGGAGACACAGGTGCGCCGGGTCACCCGGATGGGGCTTTGGGCCTCGCTGCTTTACGGCGTGCTGGCCCTGCCGGTGATGATCTGGTCAGAGGCGGTCTTTGCGCTGCTGGGGCAGGAACCGGGGGTGACGGCCCTGGCCGGACAGTATCTTGAAATTGCCGGTTGGGGGATCGTGCCGGCACTTCTGGTGATGGTGCTTAAATCATACCTGGCGGCGCTCGAGCGTACCGGCGTGGTGCTTTGGGTCACGCTCGCCGCCGTGGCGTTGAATGTGGCGATCAACTATCTGTTGATTTTCGGCACGTTCGGCTTTCCCGAGATGGGCGTGCGCGGCGCCGCGATTGCATCGCTTTGCGTCAATAGCGCCGCCCTGCTGGCGCTTGGCGCCTATGTCAGCGCAAGTGCGCCGGAGCACGCCATGTTCCAGCGTTTCTGGCGCCCCGACTGGGAGGCGCTTGGATCGGTGTTTCGCCTTGGCTGGCCGATTGGCGTCACCAACCTGGCCGAGGTCGGGCTTTTTGCTGCGGCCTCGGTGATGATGGGCTGGTTGGGAACGCTGTCACTTGCGGCGCATGGCATTGCGCTTCAGGTGACCTCGGTGGTGTTCATGGTGCATATCGGTCTCTCGAACGTGGCCACAGTGCGCGCGGGCCAGGCCTATGGGCGCGGCGACGGCGTGGCCCTGCGCGATGGGGCGAAGGTGGTGCTTGGCATGGCCGGGGTGGTGGCGCTTGTGACGATGGTGATATTTCTTGTGGTGCCTGACCTTTTGATCGGGGTCTTCCTTGATCCCGACGATCCCGACCGAGCGGCAGTGATGGCCGTCGGGCGACAGCTTTTGGCGGCGGCGGCGCTGTTTCAACTGGTGGATGCGGCGCAGGTCTCGGCGATCGGCTTGTTGCGCGGGGTGCAGGATACGCGCGTGCCGATGGTGATTGCCGCCCTCAGCTATTGGGCGGTGGGCGTGCCGGTCAGCTATGTTCTCGGGTTCGTCGCCGGCATTGGCGGCCCCGGCATCTGGCTTGGGCTGGCGGCGGGGCTGGCGCTGGCGGGGGTGTTCATGCTGGTGCGCTTCTGGGGCTGGTCGGCGCGCGGGGTGGGCGCGTCGTGACTTTGAGTATTTAGACCAAGAAGAAGCCGATCAACCGTCTTTCAGCAAACGATCCGCCTTTTTGCGCACCAGTACCGTGCGCAGGTCGTGCATCGCCAGCAGCAGGGCATCGGTGACCTCTTCAAGCTGGGACTCGGTGGCGCGCGATTGTGCCCAATGAGTGGTGGTGTTGAGATAATCGACCGCGCGCAGGATGTCGTCGATATCACGGTGTTCGATCAACTTGAGGCGCTCGGCCATCCAGTCTCTGATGGCGGCGATATCTTCCTCGGTCAGGGCGCGGTCGCCATGTGGCTTGATCTCGGATTTGCGGATGTTGATGACGGCGATCTGTTCCATGTCTATACGGCGCTGTCGGTTCTCGGTATCAACCCGGAACACGAAAGCGCCGTTTTCACGGACCCTGAAATAATAGTCTGGCAGATCGCCCGCCATCTGTACCCCTTACCGTAACTCTGCGCAGAAGCTCTGAATGCGCGTGCAGGCCTCTTTCAGGGCCTCGTCCGAGGTAGCGTAGCTGACCCGAAAGTTCGGCGAAAGCCCAAAGGCGGCACCGAAGACCACGGCGACGCCGGTTTCTTCCAGAAGCGCGGTGGCAAAGGCCTCGTCATTGTTGATCACGGTCCCGGCCTTGCTTGTCTTGCCGATCAGGCCGGCGATCGAGGGATAGACGTAGAAGGCGCCGTTTGGGGTCGGGCATTCGAGGCCCTCGATTTCGTTCAGCATGCTGACCACGAGATCGCGGCGGCGTTTGAACATGGCGTTGTTGGCCGCGATGAAATCATGGCTGCCGTTCAGGGCCTCGACGGCGGCCCATTGGCTGATGGTGCAGGGGTTTGAGGTGCTCTGGCTCTGGATCTTGCGCATCGCGGTGATCAGATCCTGCGGCCCCCCCGCATAGCCGATCCGCCAGCCGGTCATCGCATAGGCCTTGGAGACCCCGTTGCAGGTCAGCGTGCGCTGGTAAAGCGCCGGTTCGACCTGGGCGGGGGTGCAGAACTCGAACCCGTCATAGGACAGGTGTTCGTACATGTCGTCGGTCATCACCCAGACATGGGGATGGCGCATCAGAACATCGGTGAGCCCCTTGAGTTCGTCCCAGGTATAGCCGGCCCCGGTGGGGTTGCTGGGCGAGTTGAAGATGAACCACTTGGTTTTCGGCGTGATCGCCGCCTCCAGCGCGGCGGGGCTGAGCTTGAACCCGGTTTCGATGCCCGCAGGCGCGATCACCGGAGTGCCGCCCGCGAGCAGAACCATATCGGGATAGCTGACCCAATAGGGCGCGGGAATCACCACTTCGTCGCCGGGGTTCAGCGTAGCCATAAGCGCATTATAGAGGATCTGTTTGCCACCGGTGCCGACGCTGACCTGGGCGGGCACATAATCAAGCCCGTTGTCGCGCTTGAACTTGGCGCAGATCGCCGCCTTGAGTTCGGGAATGCCGTCCACGGCGGTGTATTTGGTCTTGCCCGCCTCAATCGCCCGGATACCGGCCGCCTTGATGTGGTCGGGCGTGTCAAAATCCGGCTCGCCCGCGCCCAGGCCGATCACATCGCGCCCCGCGGCCTTCAGCTCCTGTGCCTTGGTGGTCACGGCAATGGTGGGCGAGGGTTTGACGCGCGAAAGTGTCGCGGAAAGGATGGACATTGCTTTCTCCGGTTTGAATTCATTCGTCAGATGTCATAGGTTGCGCCAAAAGGTTGATCAAGCACGATCACCGGAAAGGAATATCATGAACTCAGAAACAAGCGATAGCTGGTTTGACCCGGAAGCGACCACCTTTGGAGATCGGGTTGCTGGTGCGCGCGAACGTGCGGGCATGACCCAGGTCGAGATGGCCAAGCGCCTTGGTGTCAAGCTCAAGACCCTCAAGGGCTGGGAAGACGACATGTCAGAACCGCGGGCCAACAAGCTTTCGATGATGGCCGGGCTTTTGAATGTTTCGCTGCTGTGGCTGTTGTCGGGCGAGGGCGAAGGCCCCGATGGCCCCACGGCAGGGGACCTGTCCCCCGATATCAACGAAATGCTGACCGAGATTCGCGACATCCGCGCCCAGCTTAGCCTGTCGACCGACCGGTTGGGGCGCCTGGAAAAGAATCTGCGCTCGAAACTGCGGGAAGAAGCGGGTGAGTGAACGCCCCGAGCATCGCATCAAGCGGCTTCGGATGCGGTCAATGCGCCGGGGCATCAAGGAAATGGATATCATCCTGACCCGTTATGCCGACCTTCGGCTCGCGGCGATGGATGCCGGCCAGCTTGATGAATTCGAAGCGCTTTTGGCCGAGAACGATCAGGATCTGTATCAGTGGGTGACGGGGCAGGTGGCCCCGCCGCCCGCCTTCACAGGGCTGGTCAGTGATATCACCGAAATCGCCTGTCGCGGAAAGTAGATCGCATTTTATCAGCTATTGACGCGGTTTAACCGATTGTTGGGCATTTTAGGCCAGTTTCCAATCCGAGCAGTATCGCACGGAGATGGATATGAGTTTTCACAGCCCCCTGAATGCCCCGGCCGATCACAAGGCCTTTATGGTCGACTATCTTGACGCGCTGTCCCTGGTGGAACGCCTGCACCGCTTGTTGCTTGACGTGATCAAGGACGAATTCGAGCGGGTCGGCGTGTTGGAGATCAACGCGGTTCAGGCGCTGTTGTTGTTCAATATCGGCGACAATGAGGTCACGGCGGGCGAACTCAAGACGCGCGGATACTATCAGGGCAGCAACGTTAGCTATAACCTCAAGAAGCTGGTCGAGATGGGCTATATGCACCATCAACGATGCGAGGTGGATCGCCGTTCGGTCCGGGTGCGCCTGACGGAAAAGGGCCGCAATATCCGTGATGTGGTGTCGGGGCTGTTTGAACGCCACGCCGAAGGGCTTGAGGGGCGCGGTGTGCTGGGCCGGGACGGGATTGATCAGATCGCGACGGCCCTGCGCCGGGTCGAGAGATACTGGAGCGATCAGATCCGCTATATCTACTGAGGCAGGCGGGCCGGGGCGAGCGCACCCAGGATGACATCATTGACCTCGCGATAGAGTTTGCGGGTCATCGCGGCCTGAAAATCCTCGAATCCCTGCGCGATTTCGGCAAAGGCACGGGGGCCGCGCACAACGTGACGCCGGTAATAGCCAAGAACATCCGCATCATGGCCGAGAATGACAAGCCCGTTGACGGTGATGCCATCAAGCGGGAAATGCCGATAGGCAAGGTCGGGGCCGAACCCCTCGTTGTTGATGCCATCGCCGGATATGTCGATGACACGGCGATCACAGTCGGGTGCGCGTGCCATCACCTGTGCACCATACCCGAGACCCGAGCCAAGCGCAGTGGGGTAATCGCTGGTGCTGCGGGTCATCGCGGCCAGAACGCCGACCGCCTGGGTGATATCGGCCTCACTGCGCAGGAAGGTCCAGTCGATATGCACCTTCTGCTGAAATCGCCCGCTCCATTCATAAACGCTTAGCGCGACGTCGCCGGGCGCGCCGCGCAGGATCGCGTGACGCACCTCGGGCGCATCAAGCGCCGCGGCAAGCCCCACCCGTTGAAGATCATATTCGCCAGTGTCCACCGATGACGACACATCCAGCGCCAGAACAAGCGCCAAGCGACAGGCCGCCGCCGCCGGGCCAGCCGTCATGAGCGCAAGGAGAACCGCGGCAAGTCTTACCAATGGCCGATATTTTCCATGCTGGTCCAGGGCTCTGCGGGGGCAAGCGGGTCGCCCTCTTGCAGCAGTTCGATCGAAATATTGTCGGGGCTGCGCACAAAGGCCATGCGTCCGTCGCGCGGCGGACGGTTGATCACCACGCCGTTGTCCTGCAAATGCTGGCACATCTCGTAGATATTTTCGACCGAATAGGCGAGATGGCCGAAGGTGCGGCTGTCATCGGGCAGCGCATCATCGCCATCCCAGTTATAGGTCAGCTCAACCGGGCAGCCCTCTTGTCCTTCAGGGGCCATGAAAACAAGGGTGAAACGCCCGCCTTCATTATCCCAGCGGCGGGTCTCTTTCAGGCCCAGAAGGCCGTAAAACGCCATCGAGGCTTCAAGGTCTTTTACCCGGACCATGGTGTGCAGATATCTCACGCGCATCGTTTTCCTCCGATCTTTACCGTTTGGACCAAAGGATAGCCGCGCGCGCAGGCGTGTCGAGGGCAAACCGGCGATCATCGCCGTATCGGGGCAAAACTCCGGGCGAATACCTGAAATGGCTGCGGTTTCCGCGATGCCGGACCGCCTCGGGCCCGAGGTGCTTTTTCCCGATATGCCCGGAATCCTGGCCACAACCCCCCACGCCCCGGATCCATGAGGGGGACCGCAATGGCATCAGGGGCCGACCCGGCCTTGCACCCGCGCCCCGTTGGCATTCAGCCTGCACAGATATACCCGATATTGGCTTTCCACAGGGGGCGTCCGCAAGATATAGTTGGTTTCGACTCATTCTAGTGATGGAAGGCCCCACCATGCCACTTAGCCCCGAACAGCAGGCCGAAATCGACGCCCAACGCAGCACGCCCCAATCCACCTTGCGCGCCACCGCGCCGGGGATGGAAAAGCACCTTTATACCGCCCATCCGGTGCTTGATCACGGGTTTGTCCGCGTCATTGATTATATGGGCGACGACAACGCCATCACCCAGGCCGCGCGCGTCAGCTACGGCAAGGGCACCAAATCGGTGCAGAACGACGAGGGGCTGATCCGCTATCTGATGCGGCACTGGCACTCGACCCCGTTTGAGATGTGCGAGATCAAGCTGCACGTCAAACTGCCGGTGTTTGTCGCCCGCCAGTGGATCCGCCACCGCACCGCCAACGTGAACGAATATTCCGCCCGCTATTCGATCCTTGATCGCGAGTTCTATATTCCCGCCCCCGATGCCCTTAACGCGCAATCGGTGGTCAACAATCAGGGCCGGGGCGAGGCGCTTTCTGGGGAAGAGGCGCAGCGTGTGCTGAAATACCTGACCGATGACGCGATGCGCTGTTACGACCACTACGAAGAGATGATCTCGGACGAGGGGCAACAGGGGCTGGCGCGCGAACTGGCCCGCATGAACCTTCCGGCGAATATCTATACGCAATGGTATTGGAAGGTCGATCTGCACAACCTGCTGCACTTCCTTCGCCTGCGCGCCGACGCCCACGCCCAATACGAAATCCGCGTCTATGCCGATGCCATCTGCAAAATCACCGCCGACTGGGTGCCCTTCGCCTACAAGGCGTTCGAGGATTACCGCATGGGTGGCGCGAACCTGTCCGCCACCGCCCTTGAATGCGTCCGCCGGATGCTGAAGGGAGAGACGGTGACACAGGAAACCTCCGGCATGAGCAAGGGCGAATGGCGGGAGTTTGAAGGGATTTTGAACGACCCCGCCTAAGCGGGGGCAAAGCGCTCCGGTGGAGCGATTTGAGTTCAGAACGGGCGCGCCCATGGCGCGGCCCGGGTCAATGAATGGGGAATACCTTGAATATTCAGTCAGTCGAGTTCAGGAAAATCGCCGGATTTAAGTCCGGGTCTGCATTCGCAAATAGAGTTATCTGTCGACAGGCCAAGGCCCATCCCCTGAGCCGGAAAATCGGCCAGCAGCGCGCGACACAGGTGAGCGTATCCGCGCAGCTTGAGTGCGCCGAGGATGCCAGGGACTGCAACTCCCCCCGAACCTCAGATATTAGGGATGAGACAGGGCGTGCGCGACGCGCGCCCTGTGCGATCAAACATCCGGTTTCCGACGCTCAGAGCAGCGTCAGATCCGACGCCATCTTGCGCCCGTCGCGGCCATCCTGAAGCTCGAACCCGACCTTCTGATCGTCCGCAAGGCCTGTCAGCCCCGAGCGTTCGACCGCCGAGATGTGCACGAACACATCCTGACCGCCGCCATCGGGGGCAATAAACCCGTACCCTTTTGTCGTATTGAACCATTTCACGGTGCCAGTTGGCATTCCGCTTCTCCTTTTCGTCGCTCTTCCCCGGGAATATGCCGGGCCATGTCATGCCACGGCTTCAGGGCCGGAAAGCTGGCCCGTCCTGCCATGCATCACGTCTTTGATGATTGCATTGCCTTTGTAAAAATCAAGCGAAACTCCGTGACGGGCGTGAAATTGCCCGTTATTTAGGCGGCGAAAGAGGGGAGCTGCAATGATCCTATATGGTCTGAAAACCTGCGATACCTGCCGCAAGGCATTGAAATCGCTGTCTAATGTCGAGTTTCGAGACGTCCGTGCCGAGGGGCTGCCGCAAGCGGCGATGGCCGCAGCGCTCGCGCAGTTCGGCGAAGCGTTGGTCAATCGCAAGTCCACAACCTGGCGCGGATTGAGCGAATCCGAGCGCGCGCGCGCGCCGCAAGAGCTTTTGGCAGAGCACCCAACCCTGATGAAACGCCCGCTGATTGACGCGCAGGGCACGCTTTATCTTGGCTGGGGCGCAGACACCCAGGCGGCGCTTCTTGGATAGCGCGCGAAAATCCCTATGTAAGAGAACACCTTAAAAGGAGCGGACATGCGCAGCGCAGCAATGGTATTGGGGATAATCGGCGGTCTTCTGGCGATCCTCGTGGGTTTTTTCAGCTATGGCTATACCGAGGCCATCGACCGTTTCGGCGAGATCGAGGGGCTGGCCCAGCAGGTAAGCAACCCTCAACTGATCCGCACCGCCAGCTTTCTTGCGCCATTGCTTGCCATCGCCGGGGGCGCCATGGCCAAGATCCGCGCGCTTTGGGGCGGCATCCTTTTGCTGATCTCGGCGGGCCTGATGTATTACGCCTTCGGGTTTGGTGTGTTCACCATGTTCCCGCTCGGCTTTACCGGGCTGGCCGGTGTTCTGGCGATTGCCGCGGGCAAGCCGGACGAACCCAAGGCGCATTTCTAAAGCGTATCGTATCCCGCCCGCCCGTGATGCGGGCGCGCGGGAATTGTCTCATGCCAGATCGGGCGGGGTGGCTTCTTTTGCAAGCGCCGCGGCGACCTCCTCAAGCGTCTGAACGCTGGATTGCTTTTCGCCCAGGCGTCTGACGGACAAGGTTTTTTCTTCAACTTCGCGCATGCCGCAGGCGAGGATCACCGGCACCTTGCCAAGCGAATGTTCGCGAACCTTGTAGTTGATCTTTTCGTTGCGCACATCGGCCTCGGCCCGCACGCCAAGCGCGACAAGCTTGGCGGTGACCTCTTGCACATAGTCATCCGCATCCGACACGATCGAGGCGACAACCACCTGACGCGGCGCAAGCCAGAACGGCAGTTTGCCGGCATGTTCCTCGATCAGGATGCCGATAAAGCGCTCGAACGAGCCCAGAACAGCACGGTGCAGCATGACCGGGCGATGCTTGGCCCCATCGGTGCCGATATAGCTTGCATCCAGCCGCTCGGGCAGGTTGGGGTCAACCTGAAGCGTACCGCATTGCCAGTCGCGGCCGATGGCGTCGGTGAGCACGAATTCAAGCTTGGGCCCGTAAAACGCACCTTCACCTTCCTGAATCTCATAGTCGTAGCCGGCCGCCTTGCAGGCATCGCCAAGCGCCGCCTCGACCCGGTCCCAGCTTTCCTCGGAGCCGATCCGCTTTTCGGGGCGTGTCGAAAGTTTGATCGTCCAGTCGTTAAACCCGAGATCGGCGTAGATCCCGGCCAGGAATTCGATGAATTTTCTGGTCTCGGCCTCGATCTGATCATCGGTGCAGAAAATATGCGCATCGTCCTGGGTAAAGCCGCGCACCCGCATGATCCCATGCAGCGCGCCCGAGGGCTCGTATCGGTTGCAGCTGCCGAATTCGGCCATCCGCAGCGGCAGATCGCGATAGGATTTCAGGCCCTGATTGAACACCTGCACGTGACAGGGGCAGTTCATCGGCTTGAGCGCGTTAACGGTCTTTTCACGGGCGTGCTCTTCGTCGACTTCGACGATGAACATATGTTCCTGATAGTTGTCCCAATGACCGGACTCTTCCCAGAGCTTGCGGTTGACAACCTGCGGGGTGTTCACCTCGACATAGCCATCGCGGGTTTGCTTGCGGCGCATGTAATCCTGAAGCGTGGTATAGATTTTCCAGCC
>NZ_CAJXIP010000031.1 GCF_913054395.1 uncultured Roseovarius sp. | reverse complement strand
GACTCGGTCGCGCGGCATTTCTCGGCCAGCGCCATCGAGGCCAAAACCTATGTCGGTGGCAATGTAGCCGCGCCTGCCTGCCCAACGGGTGAACGCCCGAAGGTAAGCGCGTATTCGGTTTGCGTAGACAAGCCTTCCGGCGCTGGCGTGGGTATCAATCGCGGCCTGCAAGTCGGGCCGCGTGAGGGTAGTGATCCGCGAGTCAAGATGATCGGCCATCGCTTTGCGAAGTTCACGCGCGACTGCCTCCCCCGTAGCAAGATTGCAGAGCTTGAGCGCTTCGTATTGCTCGATTACCTGCACAACGGTTTTCTCTGCCGCCTTAGCTTGCTCTGCGGTAAGCCTTTCGGCTTCGGCAAGCGCGATACGGTCCACGCCGCGTGATGCCTCGGTTTCGATTTCCAATGCTATTTCTCTGGCATTGGCCAGAGATAGGCCCCTGCCAGTGCGCCTGCCGTCCATATCCCATGAGCAATAGGTGCCAAGAGTATGCTTGCGCTTCTGCCCGCTTTTCACGCGCTTCTCATAGAGCCAGGACGCTTTGCGTTGCCCAACGCGGAGGTGCAAACCCGGACGCGTCGTGTCGGAATATGTAGCTCTCCCGACTTCGGGGGGCTTGATGCTTTCCAGGAACCTATCTGTGAGTTTTCGGCGCATTTCTCATTCTGGGGGACATATGGGGGACAAAAACGGCTGGCTTCTGGTGAACCGCCACGGACAACTGTAGACGTTTTTGATTGGGAGACAATGTGTAAATGCCAAGTAAGCATGATAAATTTAACGAGAATCTGCAAAACTACGGACACTCGCGGACTAGTGTGGAAATGCGGCTAAAAATGAGGGGACTGTGACTTTTAATCAGTAGGTCCAGGGTTCGAACCCCTGCCGGCTCACCACTTTATCTCTTTACATCAATTGCTTACGTGAAGTCGTTTTTGCGTCGCCTCGCCTTGCGGTTTTGCCGGAAGCAATACGGAAGCACGGTGAACTAGAGATTCCGCCGGATTCGGTGTTGCATTTCTGCAATGTCCGTCCAAATGGGCATGCGAAAATTTGTCAGGGACCGCTGAGAATCACCTTGATTTCTGTTTTGCACATTCGGCCCAAACCTGCCGTTCGAGCCTCGCGCACCACACGACCGCTTTGGGCCGGTCATGTCGCTCCGGCAGACTCTGGCACCGCAACTTTGCAAAGGGCGCTTTTGCGCTATTGCCGACATTAGTGCAAACAGCGGCGAATGTCCGGTGTCCAAAGCCAAAGCGGACACGGCCATGCTTGGCCAAGATGCCGATGATCTACTCGTCTGTGAAACTCATTCGTTTCATTATCCGTCCTCAAGTTGGAGCGGACTCTAATCGACGGTGGAGGAAAAATCCCGTGGCAGGTCAAGGGCGGCACATCACCAGAGTCCGTACATTTCTACACGCCAAGACCTGCAATGGGGGAAATCTCAGACCGATGATGCCCTCAAACCGCTGAAGCACTACAAATATTGTCTGGGAAACAAAAAATGCTCATTTGGTCATTTGTTTCAAAGATATAGAAGAATGCGCTCGCACTGTCGTTTCCAATGCGGAACCAAAATGTTTCGTGGCTGCCCCCCCTCACGCGCAAAATATAGAAAAGCAAAGTGAAAGAGCCTCTATATATTGAAAAACGTGACGTTTGCAGGTCGCATTTAGGACACATTTTCCCCACATTGCGGCCAACTACGGGCTGAAATGTGTCGTTTTCATGTCCGATTCATCGTAGGCATAACCACAAGGGTTCGGGGGCATAAACGGACTCAGGTTAGGACATCCAATGGCTAAAGGGAAAACGCTCACCTCTATTGGTGTGACGTCATTCATCATGCTTGGTGCTTTCGCGGCTCCGGCCCTAGCGGAGAAGCGCTGCACGGCTTTGACAGCTACGTTTTCACGTAGCACCGAACAACTTTGTGACTGCAGCCGTGTGACGCAAGGCTTCATAAACCGAGTTCAGCGCCGATCCGATTTCAGCAAAATATTGGTAGAGACTCAGCAGATATGTCCCAGCCTTACCGTCGCGCTGACCGAAGTTACGACTTTCTCGACATCGTCTGGCAATAATGGATCAGATGGTCCGGATGGTGGCGGCGGCACTGGTGGCAGCGGCACTGGCGGCAGCGGCTCTGGTGGAAGCGGCTCTGGCGGCAGCGGCTCTGGTGGCAGCGGCTCTGGCGGCAGCGGCTCTGGTGGCAGCGGCACTGGCGGCAGCGGCACTGGCGGCAGTGGCTCTGGTGGAAGCGGCTCTGGCGGCAGCGGCACTGGCGGCAGCGGCTCTGGTGGAAGCGGCTCTGGTGGAAGCGGCAATCCAGGAAATGACAATGACGTCGGGAGAGCCGGTGAAAGCCCTAATGGTAGTGACTTTGGTGGAGGAAGTCAGGGTCAAGGAGATTCCGGCCATGGCGGTAATGGCAGCAACGGGAAATAAGATGACTTCCCGTGTATGACCTTCCCTCAGCCACCCCGAAATGCAGCTAGAGTTAGCCTGAGCCTACCGTGCGTTATGCTATCTTTTTTAGCTCGACTGAAAGCCTCCGACCCAACGTGTCGGGCTCTGAGGATCCTGCATTCGAAGAAAAATGTATCCAGATTGATGCCAGTTAACCATCTTGTCCGTTAAGTTATCCAGAAGCAAATCGCCCTGCGTCGAGCGATATACGAGGATTGCGTGAGGAACGCGCCGCTGATCCAGAACGGTTGCCAGAAGTAGCTTACGTGGATCAATTCCTCGACGGACAAGCTCCATTTTTTTCAATAGTGCAAAATCTTCACAATCTCCACCTGCGGACGTGGGAAGAGCCCAAAATTCGGCCCGCGAATACTGAGCTCTGTCAGAAACTTCACGTGTTAACGCATTCACCGAAATATTAATTTTACTAACTAATTCCAGTTCCTCCGTAGGGGGCAGAGACTTGGTAACCTGCGATGCGCATGCCCACTGATAGGTCTGGCATATTTGCTGAGCTCCTTTTGGGGGAGACATGAGCATGCTAGCGTTCAGATAGTTACTATCAGCAGCGGCAAGACCAGGTACAATCACTAAAAGAGGCAGACACAATTTAGCGAGAAACCTAACGGCATGCTCGAATGAGCTTCGAGCATTGGTGGCTGTTGGGTTCAGTTGCTTGTTTATCGCCTGCATGCAAACTTCCAAATTCAATTTATAGTAGCTCAATAGACTAGTGAAAATAAAGTCAGGAATTAGGCGACGCACGAGCCTTACTGTGGCATCGGGCGAAACAACGTGAGTTGAGGCGGAAAATCGCATTATTTTCCAAGTCATAACAGCGGTCGCGGAACGCGAGGCAGGCTATGTCAGAGCGGTAGTGATGGCGGCAAGCTAACTGCTACTTTCGGCCCTGACCGGACCTTCATCCTGACGTCGAGCGCCGCGTTGCAGCTTTTCCAGACCGGCCATTCGCTGCGGGTGCTCGATTTCAGTCCTGTCTGAGGCCCGCAATGCGGGACGAAGCGGACATTGAGAATTCCCAATTTCAAGTCAGATGCTCTGCGCAATAAAGGCATCCAGCGAACTGGCTAAATTTGGCCGCCTGCGGATACAAATTGAAGTATAATCCTCTGACCCACGACGGGGCAAGAACTCGACCGCGTCACTGCAAATCTGGGCTGGCAAGCAGTGCCAGTATGGCGATGCGTTCTTCCTGTGTAATGTTGGGGTCGACATTGTACATTTTGGTGCCCGGAACAGTTCCGTAAACGTCACCGATGAACTGGTTCAATTCCTCCATTGTCCATTTCTTACCCTTCGCCAACATCGCGGCAGAATAAGAAAACCCAGGAACCGTCGCCTTTGGGCGTCCGAAAACGCCGCGCAGGGTCGGTCCCGGAACAGTTGCGGTCGACGTGTCGCCCGGCCTCATTTCGTGGCATCCCCGGCAATACCTGGCAGCCAGCCAGGCGGCATCAGGGTCAGCCGCAGCGGCTTCAATTTCTTCTGGTTTCGGGATGGCCACTGCGCGCGGCGCTGCACCGGAATCCCGCAAAAGTGCTGCCACCTCCACCCTATCGCGGCGCATAGCGAGATGCAGGGGCGGTTGATCTTCCTTGTTTCGGGCGTTTACGTCGGCTCCCGCTGCCAGAAGCAAACGTACGGCGCCGATCGCCCCTGACTCGGCCGCCTCATGCAATGCGGTATTGTTGAACTCACCCGCCCGCATATCCGGGTCGGCGCCCCGGTCGAGTAACAGCGCTACGACATCGGCGTAATCTCCACGCGCAGCAGAATGAAGCGCCGCGCCATAGGAAAAGGTGGCTTCCGGGTCTGCACCTCGGTCAAGCAACACCGCCACCGCATCGACATGCCCCTTCTGCGCCGCAAAGTAGAGTGGTCTACCAAGCACGTCCGGTTCGACGTTTGCGCCCTCCGGCAAAAGTTCTGCCAATTCCGAAGCGTCGCCCGACCGTGCGGCACCGAGTACGTCTTGTCCTGCCGCCGGTCCGAACGGTATTGTCGCAATGATGCTCGCTACGACGATGAGTTGTCGCATTACGATCGCTACCTTGTGCTTTAATCGCCTCAGTTTAGCACAAATCACCGATGTTTGCAGGGGCGTCTCCAAACCTTTCGCGGCTCGCGGTTTGAGAGACCTTCAAGGTGGAATCCCATCCGAATGCGATAATTGGTGACCTGCCGCAACTTTGGTTGACCTTAGCTCAATGTCTGTAGAGACATAGCTTGACATGTCCGTTTCGGGCTCTTCGCCGACATTAAATCGGTCGCAGCAAGTTCGGTTTTAGGGGAAAGGCCGCCGTCGTGGACGACCCAAACCGGACCTTCGCGAACGGCGCAGCGAATGACCGTTTCAAGCCCACTTTGACCGATGCTTCATTGCCTTCTAATGTCGGATTTAAGACTCACTTGGCTATGAGGCGTTTGTCCCAGCCCCAAGAAGAATCGGGAGGAAAGACACAGTGTTATCGACAAGTGTGGCTCTGAATTTATTGGCATCACTCGGCATATTTGTGATGGGATTGAAATACGTCCGAGCTGAACCGCCCTTAGATTACCACGCAGAAATCATGAAAGATCAAAATACTAGCGCTGAAACGCTTATGGTTCTGGGTGCGCTTTACAAGGCAATGGGTGGTGGTTTTATTGCGTTGGCGTTCGTTGTCGCCATTCTCGCTGTGTTTGGGGTCTGGAACGATGTTTTTTGGGCAAAGCTTGCAATACTGATAGGAGCTTTGGTCGCGGGTGGCTTTACCGTTCTGGGTGCGCGCACCGTCGAAATCTCGACTGGCGTCAGAACGCCTTGGAGGATCGCGCTCGGGCTAACTGCTGTTAGCACCGTTGCGTTCATACTTTCGGTGATCTGAATCACAGGAAGCAGCCATCTGCGCAATCGCAGCGAATGATCCCTCCGTCCCGCGACGCGGGCCTCCGGACAAAGTGCAGCGAACTTCGGCTTTCCGCCCCTTTTCAAGCTGAACTAAACGACTGCAACTGGCACCAAATACTTCAGAATGCCAGCTAACTCGCGGTTATTGGCAGTCGAATGTCACGGCGCATCCTTTGGATATCCGGTGGCGCATCGCGATTGGCCAGGGCAATGAAATTGTAGCAGGTGCGCGCGACGCTCAACCGGTCTTTCCTGAAGACCTGAGGTAGAGCGTCGCGGGCTTGACGGAAACTGCCCTACTGCTTGCGTTGCAAACTCTGCTTTGCCTCTATCTGGGCGCTCACGGCGAGCACGGTGGCGAGCCGCTTTTCATCGGGCGGATGCGTGCCCCAGAAACTGAGATTGCCAGCCTCGGTTCGGGCGTCCTCGGGCCGCGCGAAATATTGCGCCCCCTTCACCGGATCGTAACCCGATGCAGCGGCGATCCGCGCGCCAAGTGTGTCGCTTTCAAGCTCATAGGATTGGGAATAGGCCTTCGATCCCAACGCCGCGCCAAGTGCCATGTTGCGGTCCACATCGCTCGGATCATAACTCACCCCAGCGGATGCGGCTTGAGCGTTGGTATAAGCGGTCAGCGCGCCCATGATAAGCGCACCAGCCAATGCCTGCTGCTGTTGTTTCTGAATGTGCCGCCCGATCAGGTGGCCATATTCATAGCTCATGACAAATGCGACCTCATCATCGCTCTGCATGTCTTGCAGGATCGGCATGGTCATAAAAATGACGGGCTGGTCCTTGTCATAGGTGAAATACGCGTTGCGTATCTTGAGCTCGTGATCGATGGCTACGTGCGTTTGCCGCTTGGATAGATACGAACACCGAAACCGCGCATGTCACGATCCCAGACCAGATAGTCCTGATCGCGGATTTCGAGGGCTTCGACCGTGCGTTTGGTCAGCTTGAACATTACTGGAACACCTTTCTGTCTGCCTCTACTTCCGGAAGCTATACGGAAGCAAGTTGCGGCGAAGTCTAGCGTTATGGTTGCAATTTTAGCGCAGGGGCAGTCAAGATAAACCAGTGAATACATTTGATTTTTCGAAATGTAGCACGATACGGAGAAAGCTAGCGAAACAGCTCTGGGTTTACTTTTAATCAGTAGGTCCAGGGTTCGAACCCCTGCCGGCTCACCACTCCCCCCCCCTTTTTCATTCCGATATCTTGCGCAGTTATAAGCATAGTGCTTGTCGCCGTCCTGATCTCGCGCGGCGCTACTTGGCAGGTGGCGGCCCGAGGGTGCCGCGCAGCCGCAGCGTCGTCTCAAGGCGTACACTTTCGCGGGCCGGATGACCGGCAACCATATCCACCAACAGGCGCGCCGCCTGACGGCCCATTTCGCGATGCGGTACGTGAACCGTGGTCAGCGGCGGATCAACCACCCGCGCCAGCTCGATATCGTCAAATCCGGTGATCGATACGTCACCCGGCACACGCAAGCCAAGCTCTCGCGCCATCTGAACCGCGCCGACGGCCAGAACGTCATTGCCGCATATGACCGCTGTCGGGCGCGGATAATGTTCTGTCATACGACGCAGGGCCTTGCCGCCGTTTTCGATGCTGTAAGGGGTCTCGATAAGGTGGGCCATCTCGGGATCAAGCCCGTGCTCTCGCATCGCATCACGCACCCCGTCAACCCGCGCCCGAGCACGATCATTGCCCGCACATTCGGCCGAGATGATGCCGATATGGCGATGGCCCAGCCTGAGCACCTCTTTGGCCAGCCCCGCCATGGCGCGGCGGTTGTCAAACCCGATCGACAGGCGCGCCATGGTCGGATCATAGGCCCATGAAATCAGAACCGGCACGCCGCGATTCTCCAGAAACTCATAGATCGCCTGGCTTCGGTCATGCCCGATCAGCAAAAGGGCATCCGCGCCGCGTGCCACGAGGGTGCGAATCTGTTCCTCTTCGATCTCGGGGCTATAGGACGAACTTGACACCAAAAGCGTGACGCCGCTTGCATGAAGCTCTTCCTGAAAGGCCTGAATGGCGCGGGCAAAGATCGCGTTTTCCATCGTCGGAATAATCGCGCCGATGGTATTTGTGCGCCTTGCCGCAAGGGCGCGTGCGCCGAAATTGGGGGAATACCCAAGATCGTGAACCGCCGTCATGACCTTTATACGGGTGGCCTCTTGCACCTGCCCCGGCGAATTGAGGCAGCGCGAGACCGTCGCGGTCGACACCTCGGCTCGCTTGGCCACATCGGCCAATGTGGGCAGGTTGTGCTCGCTTTCCCTGTTTTTTCGGCTCATGGGGTTCGACCCGTTTCATTCCGTCCATTCACCACCAAATGGTATCGCGCGTTATTTCACAATTCCACCGCAGACAACATAACAGCTTGCCCATAGCAATGTAAGCGCTTACATTGAGGGCGAATCGGCGGTGGAGCGCCGGTGACGGGAGGAACATCATGTCTCTGTTCGCAAGCGCGGCCCTGTTCACGATTTTCGCACTGAACGTTGCAATCGGCTCGTTCGGCGGGAAACCGTTTCTTGGCGATGTCGGGGAAATGCTTTTGCTTTTGGCGACATCGCTGACCTTCGTGGCCGCCATCCTGAAAAGTGAATCGGCAAGGCGGCAGGGCAAAAAATAATCAATGCACCAATGGGAGGACGATCAATGAAGAAAGAACGCAAAGAGCTTGCGTCGGCTGAACGCCGCAATTTTCTGAAACTGGCCGGAACCGGCAGCTTTACCGCTGCTATGGTTGCCGGAGCGGGCGGCATGCTGTGGTCAACAGAGGCCGTTGCCCAGACCGCTGCCGAAGAAAAAGAACGTGAACGCGCCGCCGACCACTCGATGACGATTGCCACGGCCTATGTGCTGGGCGCATCGCGCAGTTACCCGATCATGCAACTGGACCTGAAGGAAAACATCCAGAATGCCACCAACGGCAAGGTCTATGTCAAACTGGCCCCCGGCGGTCAGCTTGGCGCAGGTGGCGCGCTTGTGCAAAAGGTTCAGGGCGGCACCATTCAGGCGGCACAGCATTCGCTGTCCAACTTCGCGCCTTTTGCCTCGACCGTTGACCTGATCAACATGCCCTATCTTTGTGGCTCGAACCAGCGTTTCACCAATCTGGTAAACTCGGATTTCTGGAACACCGAAGTGCACCCCAAGGTCGAAGCCGCAGGGTTCAAGGCGCTGTTTTACGTCAACATCGACCCGCGCGTTGTTGCCGTGCGCAAAGGCGGCGCGGGCGCAGTCCTGTCGCCGTCAGACCTGGGCGGCGTCAAGTTCCGCGTTCCGGGGTCCAAGATGCTACAGCAATATTACCGCATGGTCGGCGCCAACCCGACACCTGTCGCCTGGGGTGAGACGCCTTCCGCGATCAAACAGGGTGTTGCCGATGCGCTGGATCCGTCGGTCGGCGCGCTTTACGTCTTTGGTTTCAAGGATATCCTGAGCCATGTGACCTTCACCCAGGCGGTGCCGGACAGTCAGGTTTATTCGTGTAACCTGGAATGGTTCAACTCGATGCCCGCAGACGTGCAAGAGGGGATCATGTGGGGCTCAGAGATGACCGCGCACCAGAACCTGTCAAAAGTGCCGTCGGCACGGGCATATGCCATGGCCGAGCTGGCCAAGGCCGGTGTCGAATTCCACTCGCTGAGCGACGATCAGCTGGCGGAATGGAAAGCGGCGGGGGGGTATCAGCGGCCAGAATGGGATGAGTTCAAAACCGAGCTTGCCGGTTCGATGGACGCTTTTGCCAAGATGGAAGAAGCCGCCGGAACCCAAGGCAAATACTATGTCCACGACGCCTGACCCGGCGCACCTCTGAAGGGGTGGCATTGCGTCGGCGTCACCTTGGTGCCGACGCCCCCAAGACAACACCGAGGCCGATTCACCCGGCCCCGGATATCCTTTTGGCGAATGGAAGCTCATCATGATCAGACTGATGAAAGCCTTGGACAAAAACGCTGAACGATGGGCGCTATTGGTCTTTTACGTGATGCTCGTCGTCACCATGGCGGTCGAGGTCCTCAGGCGCGAGATCTTTTCCTATTCCTCGATCTGGGGCGAGGAGATCGTCCGCTACTCCTTCATCTACCTGGTCTGGATCGGTGCCGCCATCGCCGTCAAGGACCGTGCACACATCCGTATTGACGTCCTGCTGCACTACCTTGGGCCACGGATGAAGGCGCTGATCTATATCTTTGGCGATCTGGTGATGTTCGGGGTCGCCGTAATCGCGCTTTATTGGTCGCTTGAAACGGTTCATGTGTCTGCCAAATTCGGCTCGGTCAGCCACGGCCTGCGCGTTTCGATGGTGTGGTTCCTGATGGCAGTACCGGTCGGTTTCGCCCTGATGATCCTGCGCCTGATCCAATCCTTCTTGCGCGACCTGCGTGCCCTTCGAGACGGCAAAGACGTCTACGAAGGCGACAAGATGTTTGATTGAGGGGAAAACCGATGCTCTGGAACACACTCAATCAAACAGTCGAACTGGGCTGGGATTTTTACCTTCCCGTCATCCTTTTCGTGGGCCTGATTGCCCTTGCCGTTCCGGTCTGGGCCGCCATCGGCACCGCCGCGATCACCATGCTGGTCATGTCGGGCGACATGCCTCTGAGCGCTGTGGGCGAAAGCCTGTTCACCGGTATTGACGCCTTTGCCCTGACCGCCGTGCCATTGTTCATCCTGACCGGCGATGTGTTGGTGCGCACTGGCCTGTCACGCAAATTCCTTGACGTGGCCGAGGCGCTGACCCAATTCGCCAAGGGGGGCTTTGGGTCTGCCACCGTCCTTGTCTGCGGCATGTTCGCGGCGATCTCGGGCTCGGATGCGGCCGGTGCCGCCGCTGTGGGCCGGATGACCATCGACCGTCTGGTCGAAAGCGGCTATCCGCGCCCCTATGCTTGTGCGCTGGTCGCGGCAGGGGCCTGTACCGGCATCCTCATCCCGCCCTCGATCGCTTATATCATCATCGGCCTGGTTCTGGGTATTTCTGCCTCGACCCTGTTTCTTGCGGCCCTCATCCCCGGCATTTGCATCCTTGTGTCGATCCTTGTCACCAACATCGTGGTCAACCGGATTTACGGCTATGAGGGCGGCGGCAATGTGTCGATCGGCGAGTATTTCGCCAATCTCGGGCGGTCGCTCAAATCCGGCTGGTATGCGTTCATCGTGCCCGGCATCATCTTTTACGGCATCTTTTCGGGCCGCATGACCCCCACCGAGGCGGGCGCAACCGCCGTGGTTGTCACCATCGCGATGGGGCTGATCATGCGGACGCTGAAACTTGCGGATTTTCCGTCGATGCTGCTTAGTTCGGCCAAGGTGAATGGTGTGATCCTTCCGATCATCGCCTTTTCCGCACCGCTGGCCGAGGCCCTGGCAATCATGGGCGTACCGCAAGGCTTCGTGACCTCGGTTACGTCGCTCACGGATGATCCACAAATGCTGATCCTGTTAATGATCCTGATTCTGATCGCCGCAGGCTGCGTTATGGAAACCACGCCGAATATCGTGATCCTGGCGCCGATCCTGAAACCGCTGGCCGACAACATCGGCATGAACGAAATTCAGTTCTGCATCATGATGATCACCGCGCTTGGTGTGGGTTTCATCCCCCCGCCGCTCGGCCTGAACCTGTTTGTGGTTGCAGGCATAACCGGCGAATCGATCCTCAAGATCGCGGCCCGGGCCGTCCCCTTTGTTTTCTTTATGCTGATCGTGACCCTGATAATCGCCTATTTCCCGGCGATATCCACGACGCTGCTTCCCGATATCTACAAGTAGGACCTGACCAATGACCCGAGAATATCTGAAAAAAGCGACGCTGACGTCAAAATCCGATGCCACCGATGTAAAGGCCACCGTGCGTGCCATCCTTGATGATATCGAGGCGGGCGGTGACAAGGCGGCAATGGAATATGCCGCCAAGTTCGACCGCTACGAGGGCAATGTCGTCGTAACACGCGCCGAGATCGAGGCCGCAGCGGCGCTGGTGCCGGAGAAACTCAAGCGCGACATACAGTTTGCCCATAACAACGTGCGCCGCTTTGCCGAGGCCCAGAAAGAGACCCTCAGGAATATCGAAGTCGAAGTGGTGCCGGGTCTGATTGCCGGCCAAAAGAGCATCCCGGTCACCGGCGCGGGCTGTTACGTGCCGGGCGGCCGCTATAGCCATATCGCCAGCGCCATCATGACCGTGACCACCGCCTCTGTCGCCGGGTGCAAGCACATCGTTGCCTGCTCGCCGCCGCGCCCCGGCGTGGGCATCGCGCCCGCGATCATCTATGCCGCCGATCTTTGCGGTGCCGACACGATTTTGGCCATGGGCGGAGTGCAGGGCGTCGCGGCAATGACATTCGGCCTGTTCGGCCTGCCAAAGGCCAACATCCTGGTAGGGCCGGGCAATCAGTTCGTGGCCGAGGCCAAGCGCATGCTGTTCGGCCGCGTGGGCATCGACATGATCGCAGGCCCCACCGACAGCCTTGTCCTTGCCGACAAGACCGCCGATCCGATGGTCGTGGCCACAGACCTCGTGGGGCAGGCCGAGCATGGCTATAACTCGCCGGTCTGGCCTGTGACCGATCACCGCCCGCTGGCCGAAGAGGTGATGCGCCTTGTCCCCGGCCTGATCGACGATCTGCCCGAGGTGAACCGCGACAATGCCTTCGCCGCATGGCGCGACTATGCCGAGGTGATCCTTTGCGCCGACCGCGAGGAAATGGCCGCCACATCCGACGATTACGCGCCCGAACACCTGACCGTTCAGGCCGAAGATCTGGATTGGTGGCTGGGTCGACTAAGCTGTTATGGCTCGCTGTTCCTGGGGGAAGAAACCACCGTTGCCTTTGGCGACAAGGCCGCAGGCACCAACCACGTTCTGCCCACATCTGGCGCGGCAAGCTACACCGGCGGCCTTTCGGTGCACAAGTACATGAAGATCGTCACATGGCAGCGCGCCACCCGTGAGGGCGCCAAGCCGGTGGCCGAAGCCACGGCGCGGATTTCCCGGCTGGAAGGTATGGAGGGGCACGCCCGCACCGCCGATATTCGTCTCAGGAAATACTTCCCCGACGAAACCTTCGATCTGACGTCCAATGGTTGAAAAGGGCATACTTGATATGACAGGTCGCGTCGCCCTGGTGACGGGCGCAAGCTCGGGGTTGGGGCGGCGTGCGGCCAGTGTGTTGGCCGCCGCCGGTGCGCGTGTCGTAGGCGTGGCGCGCCGCGCCGACGCGCTTGTTGAATGGCAGGCCGAGGTTGGCGATCATGGCGCGGTCATTGCCCATGATCTCGCGGATCGTGACGGGCTGGCCGATCTTGCCCGCGCCGCCGCCCTGCCTTTTGGCGCGCCCGATATCGTGGTGCATGCGGCCGGCATCAACACCCGGCAGGCGGCGGACGATGTCACGCCCGAGGGCTGGGATATCACCTTGGCGCTAAACCTCGGCACGCCGTTTTTCCTGAGCCAGTATCTTGTTCCGGCGATGAAGGAAAAAGGCTGGGGCCGGATCGTGAACTTTGCCTCGCTGCAATCCTTTCGCGCCTTTCCCGGCGGCATTGCTTACGGCGCAAGCAAGGGCGGCGTGGCCCAGATGACCCGCGCCATGGCCGAGGCCTGGTCGCGCGACGGCGTCAACGTCAATGCCATTGCCCCCGGCTTTATCCGCACCGAGCTTACGGCGGCGGTGTTTGACGACCCCGAGCGCGCGGCACGCAACGCCGCGCAGACCTGTATCGGGCGCAACGGAGAGGTTGACGATCTTGACGGCCCGCTGATGTTCTTTTGCTCAGAGGCGTCGAAATACGTGACCGGACAGATCATGATGGTGGACGGAGGTTTTACAGCAAAATGAAGGCGTTGGTTTATACCGGCCCCGAGGGGCTTGAGTATCGCGATATGGCCGATCCCGTGCCGCAAGACGGCGAGGCGTTGATCCGGGTCGACAGCGTTGGCATCTGCGGCTCTGACATGCATGCTTACCTCGGCCATGACGAACGCCGCCCCGCGCCGCTCGTGCTTGGCCACGAGGCGGCCGGCACCGTATTGAGCGGCGCCATGACCGGCAAGCGCGTGACGGTGAACCCACTTGTCACCTGCGGCACCTGCCCGGCCTGTACATCCGGGCGCGACAACCTGTGCAGCACCCGCCAGATCATTTCCATGCCGCCGCGCGAAGGCGCCTTTGCCGCGCTGCTGACCATGCCCGAACGCAACCTGGTGGTGATGCCCGACCATATCACAACCGATCAGGCGGCCCTGGCCGAACCGATTGCCTGTGGTTGGCATGCGGTACGTCTTGGCCGGACCGCCCTTGGCGAGGGGGCGCATCGCGCGCTTGTGCTCGGTGGTGGTGCCATCGGTCTTGGCGCGGCGCTTAGCCTTGCGGCGCAGGGCATCACCGACATCACCATGATCGAGCCCCACCCGGCGCGGCGCGCCTATCTCAGCATGCACTGCGAACAGCACGTCCTGCCGCCCGATGGGCTTGATCCCTCGGATCAGTTCGATTTCGTGGTCGACGGGGTCGGCTTTGACGCCACCCGCGCGCAGGCCTCGGCCCATGTGCGCCCCGGTGGCGTTATCGTGCATATCGGCCTTGGCTCGGCCACGGGCGGGCTTGATATCCGGCGTATCACCTTGCAGGAAATCACCTTTATCGGCACCTATACCTATACCGCACAGGATTTCCGCGATACCGCGCAAGCAATGTTCGAGGGCCGCATGGGCCCGCTCGATTGGACCGAGAAGCGCCCGCTATCGGACGGTGCCGTCGCCTTTTCCGATATCCGGAAAGGTCGCACGACCGCCCCGAAAACCATCCTTGCACCCGAGGCCACAGCGTAACACAAAGGGCGGGGACGCTCGGGACGGAAAGGAACTGTGATGTACAAGAAAATCATCGTCTCTCTGTCGCTCGATCACGGGATCAGCGAACCGGCAATCGAAGCCGCGCAGAAGCTGATCGACGAGGACGGAGAGATCATCGCCATCCACGTTCACGAACCGCTCAACCCGTCGGTACGATCCTATGTCGATGAAGATGCCGTCAATGCGGCGCTTGGGGCGGCAAGGGATCGTCTTGCCGAGCGGGTCGCCCCCTTTCCAGGGGTCAAGACACGCCTGATTACCGGGCATTCGGGGCGCGCGATCACCGATTTCGCCCGTGAATGGGGGGCCGACTGCATCGTCATCGGCTCTCACAAACCGGGATTAAGTGACTTTCTACTCGGCTCCACTGCCGCGCGCGTTGTCCGCCATGCGCCCTGTTCGGTTCATGTCCTGCGATGAACCCCGCATCCCTTACCCGCCATCAATATCCTGCAATCAAGGAGTAACCACGTGTCCATCCACACGAAAATCGTCGACGATCTGGTCGCCAATGACATCAGTTTCGTCACCACCGTGCCCTGCAAACAGCTGGCCGGTGTGATTGATGAAATCGAGGCCCGCCCCGAGATCTTTCACATTCCAGCCAACAAGGAAGACGAAGGCATGGGCCTCTGCGCCGGTGCCTTCATGGGCGGCAAGCGCCCCGCGATCATCATGCAGAACACCGCCATCGGTGTGACCATCAACACGCTGGCCACCCTGACTCAGTTCTACCGCATGCCGCTTCCGATGCTGATCAGCTATCGCGGCGAGCTGCGCGAACCTGTGGCCTGTCAGGTGGAAATGGCGGTGCATACCAAGGCGCTGCTCAATCAGCTGAATATCCCGACCTATCACTTTCACAGGGAATCGGACGCGAACGAATTGGACGCGATCCTGAAATATACATTCATGTGCAACAAACCGGTCGCAATCCTGACCGACGCATCTTTCTGGGGAGGCTACGGAGACCAATGATCCGCTCTGACGTTCTGCGCGATATCGCGCCTGTAATCCGCGACCATCTGGTTGTATGCAACATCGGCCTTCCAAGTCAGGAGCTACACCTTCTGGATGACCAGCCGACCAATTTCTACATGCTCGGCACCATGGGGCTTTCCTCCTCGATCGGGCTTGGTCTGGCTCTGGCCCAGAACAAAAAGGTCATCTCGATTGACGGTGACGGCTCTGTCCTGACCAACTTTGGCACCCTGCCGACCATCGCCAACAATGTGGCCGACAATTACATCCTGCTGATCATCGACAACGGCAGCTATGGCTCGACCGGCGATCAGCCGACCTATGCGGGCAAGAAGACCTCGCTCGCCGCCGTGGCAAGCGCCTGCGGCTGTGAGACGGTGATCGAATGTCAGGCCAGTGAGACCAGGGAGGTGCTGGAAAAGGCGCTGGCCTCGGACAAGATGACGATCATCGTGTGCAAATGCGAAAGCGGCAATATCAAGGTTCCGGTCATCACCATGGACCCGGTCGTGATCCGTGACCGCTTCATGAAGGCCGTCAAGGCCTGAGGTCAAAACACCAAAAGGAACATTGATGCTGCCCTCACGCGACATCCACTGTAGTGAAGACGCCCGCCAGATGGCGCGGCGCCGGCTGCCGTGGATGGTGTTCGACTATATCGACGGGGCAGCAGGCGAAGGTCACGGCGAGGCCCTGAACCGGGCCGCATTGCGCGATCTGCGGCTTAAACCGCGCGTGTTGTGCAACGTGACCCGTCGCGACCTTTCCATGCCGGTGTTTGATCACCCTGCAAAAGTGCCCTTCGGGATCACCCCGATGGGCATGTGCAACCTCTCGACCCCCGGTGCGGACCTTATGCTGGCGCGGATCGCCGCGCGTGACCGGGTGCCTCTGGGGGTCTCGACCGTGGCCTCGACCGCGCTTGAAAAGATGCTTGAGGCCGCCGAGGGCCATGCCTGGTTTCAGCTTTACTTCAGCGGTGACGGAGGCGGCACGATGCAGCTTGTCGAACGCGCCCGTGCCGCCGGTTACGAAACCCTTGTCGTCACCCTTGATGTGCCCGAGGTGGGCCGCCGCCCGCGCGAATTGCGCCATGGCTTCAAGATGCCGTTCCGCATAGGGCCAAGGCAGTTTGTCGATTTTGCCCTGCACCCGCGATGGTCGTTGACCTCTCTGGTCAAGGGCCGCCCGCAGATGGCGAACTTCGCCGATGGCGGGTTTGATCGCACCGCAAGCCGCGCCGCCGCCGACTGGTCCTATCTGCAACGGCTGCGCGCGGCCTGGCCCGGCAAGCTTGTGATCAAGGGCGTTTTGGATGTCGACGACGCCCTGCGCCTGCGCAAGGAAGGCGTCGATGCCATTCAGGTTTCAAGCCATGGCGGGCGCCAGCTTGACGGCGCCCCGCCGCCCATTCTGATGCTGGCCGCGATGCGCGACGCCCTTGGGCCGGAGTATCCGCTGTTTTACGATTCCGGCCTGCGCTCGGGCGAAGATATCGTCAAGGCCTATGCCATGGGGGCCAGTTTCGCCTTTCTTGGCCGACCGCTGCTTTATGCGATGGCCGGGCGCGGCGAGCGCGGTTTGAACCAGCTTTGGCAGGTGATCGGTGAAGAAATCAGCCTGACCCTGGCGCAACTGGGCAAGACCGACATGACAGCGCTTGAGGAATGTCTGGCACGCTAGGCCAGATCGCCAAACCGCTTGCATGACGTCCCGAACCGCCCGATACCTTGGCCATGCGATTGTCCTATTCCGCCCTTGCCGCCGCCTCTGCGCTTTGCGCGGCGATCGGTGTGTTCTGGCTTTCGCTCAGCTTTTTCCAATCCGAAGAAGAGGCCAAGGCGCGCGGGCGCCTGTCGCTTTACCGCAGCACCGTGCTGGCCGAACTCGAGCGGTTCTCGCATCTGACCTATGTGCTGGCGCGCGACACATATGTGATCGAAACCGGGCTTGGCGCGCCAACAGACGTTCTGGACAAACGGTTTGCTGCCTTTGCCGCGCAATCCGGGCTTGATGCGATTTACCTGATGCAGGCCGACGGGGTGACGATCTCGGCCTCGAACGCCGACAAGCCCGAAACCTTTGTCGGGCAGGATTATTCCTTTCGCCCCTATTACCGCGCAGCCATCACCGGCACGCAGGGGCGGTTTTACGGGATCGGCGCGACCACCGGATTGCCGGGCTATTTCATTGCCGACGCCGTTCAATCGCCGGATGGCGGAATTTCCGGGGTGATCGCGATCAAGCTTGACCTGACCGATCTTGAAGAGGCCTGGCGCGCGGCGGGAGAACAGGTTTTCCTGGCCAATCGCGACGGGGTTGTGTTGCTGTCGTCCAACCCCGACTGGCGCTATCGCACGCTTGGCAACCTTTCGGATGCACAGCGCACCCGGATCGCCGAGAACCGGCAATTCCCCGGTCAGCCGCTTGATCCTCTGAACTGGCAACCAAGGGGCGATACCCGCGCGATGATCGACGGCGCCACGCGCATTCACCTTTCCGCCAGCCTGCCGCAGCACGATTGGAAGCTGCATTATTTCGCCGACGACAGCGCCGCGGTCACCCGAAGCTGGCTTTTGACGGGGATGGTGATGATCCTCGCCGGGGCTGGCTTCATGGTCTCGCAGGTGCGGCGCACGCAACGCATTGGCGCAGCCCTGCGCCGCTCCGAAGCCGAAGAGGCACAGTTGCGCCTTGCCAATGACCGGCTTGCGGTCGAGATCGAGGATCGCCGCACCGCCGAACGTCGCCTCAAGCGCACGCAGGACGAGCTTGAGCGCGCCAGCCGCCTGGCCGCACTTGGCCAGTTGGCCGCCTCTGTGACCCATGAACTCGGCCAGCCGATCGCGGCGATGCGCAACCACCTTGCCGCCGCCGAAATCGCCGATCAGCCCGCGCAGAAGGTGATCCCTCGGATTGCCGGGATTGTCGACCGGATGGAAGGTATCACCCGCCAGCTCAAGTTCTTTGCGCGCACCGATCACGAGGTCTTCCGCGAGGTCGACCTGCGCGATGTCGTCAATGCGGCCCTGTCGCTTCTGACCCCCAATATCGAGGCAAGCGGCGTGACGCTCGATCTGCGCCAGCCACCCGATCCGATCCTTGTACGTGGCAATCAGCTCCGCCTTGAACAGGTGATGACCAACATCCTGCGCAACGCGGTGGATGCACTTGAGGATAGCGACGAGCGGCTGTTGCATGTGCGCATGGGCCTTGCCGACAAGGCGGGCTGGGTCGAGGTGCACGATACCGGGCACGGGCTTGGCAAGGCATCGCTCTCGGACCTTCAGGAGCCCTTTGTCACCACCCGCGAAAGCGGGCGGGGCATGGGACTCGGGCTGGCGATATCGGCCAATATCGTCAAGGAGCATCATGGCCGGATCAGCGCGCGCAACGCCGAAGGGCGCGGCGCGGTGTTCCGGGTCGAAATACCGGTGGCCGACGGCGAAGAGGACACAGACCCATCATGATACCCCCGGCACATCCCCGCATCATGATTGTCGAGGACGACAAGGCCATGCGCCTGTCGCTGATTGATCTGTTAGAGGCCGCTGGCTGGCAGGTCGAGGCCCTGCCCCGCGCCGCCCGTGTCGCCGAGCGTCTGGCCGAGTTTCAGCCCGACGTGATCCTGTCGGATGTGCGCATGCCGGGACTGTCCGGGCAGGATCTTCTGGCAAGCCTTGATCCCGAACTGTCGCCGCCGTTGGTCCTGATCTCGGCGCATGGCGATATCGCAATGGCGGTCAGGGCGATGCAGGGCGGCGCCTATAGCTTTGTGGAAAAGCCCTATGAGCCGCGCCGCCTTTTGAACATCCTGCAACATGCGCTTGATCAGCACCGGATGAAGCGCACCACGCAAAGGCTCAAACAACGCCTGATGCAATTGTCGGGGCTGGACCGGGTGTTGCTGGGGCAGACCCCCGAAACCACCGCCCTGCGCGAAGAGGTGCTTGATCTGGCCCAAAGCGGCGCCGCGGTTCTGTTGCAGGGCGAGACCGGCACCGGCAAGGAACTTGTGGCGCGCGCCCTGCATGACCTGGGGCCGGATGCCGAAGGGCCGTTCCTTGCGCTGAACTGTGCGGCGCTGTCGCCCGACGGGTTCGAGGCGGAAATGTTTGGCGTGCATGATGGCGCCAAGGGTCGTCTGGCCGGCGTTGACGGAGGCACGATCTTTCTTGACGAGGTCTGTTCATGCCCGCCGATAGTGCAGGCCAAGCTGTTGCGGGTGATCGAGGATAAAGAGGTCTTGCCGTTTGGTGCCGAAGTGCCCGTGCCGCTGACCTTCCGGGTGATTTCGGCCACCAACGAAGACCCGGACGAGGCCGTGGCGAACGGGCGGTTGCGTCAGGATCTCCTGTATCGGCTGAACACCACGGTGATCAGACTGCCGACCCTGCGCCAGCGGCGCGATGACGTGATGTTGCTTGCGGCGCGGTTCCTGGAGGAATTCGCGCGCATCTATGAAACCCGCGTGCCCGACCTTAGCCCCGAAGACACCGCCGCCCTTCTGGCGCACGACTGGCCCGGCAATGTGCGCGAGCTGCGCAATGTCTGTGAACGCCGGGTTCTGGCGGCGCGGCGCGGTGCCGGGTCGATGGCACAGGCGCTGCGCACGGATCCGCTTGGCGATGACGTGCCCGACACCCTGCGCGAGGCCGTTGCCGCCTTCGAACGCGAATTGATCGGCAAGGCGATCACCGCCCATCAGGGCCGGATGGAGGCCGTGGCAGAAGCGCTTGGCATCGGTCGCAGGACGCTGAATGAGAAGATCGTCAAGCTTGGGCTGGACAAAGAGGCGCTGCTGTAGTGTCCTTGCGGAATTCCGCAGGGCTCGCGCGGGAGGACTGCGCGCTTTTCTTCATAGCCAGACGCGCGCCCATGTCCGAAGGTAAGCCCGACGAATTCGCATGCAATCTGGGAGGAAAATCATGCAAAAGTTACTGAGCCACACCGCTGTGGCCGCCCTTACCCTTGCTTTTGCCGGTGAGGCAATGGCAACGGAATGGAATGTTTCGCTCTGGGGCAAGCGCCGCGCCTTTACAGAGCATGTGCACAAGCTTGCCGAACTGGTCGAGCAGAAGACCAACGGCGAGTTCACCATGAACATCAGCTATGGCGGCCTGTCCAAGAACCGTGAAAACCTTGACGGGATCAGCATTGGCGCCTTCGAGATGGCCCAGTTCTGCGCCGGGTATCACCCCGACAAGAACCGTGCGATCACCGTGCTAGAGCTGCCCTTCCTCGGCGTGCGCAACCTCGCCGAAGAGGTCGCCGTCAGCAACGCGGTGTATGCTCATCCCGCCGTGACCGAGGAAATGGCGCAGTGGAACGCCAAGATGCTGATGACAAGCCCGATGCCGCAATACAACATTGCCGGCACCGGTGAGCCGCGCGATGAGCTGGCCGAATTCGACGGCATGCGCGTGCGCGCAACCGGCGGTCTTGGCAAGGCCTTTGCCGCCGTTGGCGCCGTTCCCACATCGGTAACCTCGTCCGAGGCCTATCAGGCGATGCAATCCGGCGTTGTCGATACCGTCGCCTTTGCCCAGCACGCGCACCTGTCCTTTGGCACCATCAACGAGGCCACCTGGTGGACCGAGAACCTCAACCCCGGCACGGTGAACTGTCCGGTGGTCGTGAACATCGACGCCTATGAAAGCCTGTCGGACGCCGAGCGCGAGGCGCTTGACGGCTCGGTCGGTGAGGCGATCGACCATTACCTTGCCAACTATGGCGAACTGCTCAAGAAATGGGACACAGTTCTTGCCGAAAAGAACGTGACCAAGGTCACCATTTCAGACGAACAGCTGGCCGAGTTCAAAAAGGTCGCAGCCGAGCCGATCGCAGCCGCCTGGATCGAGGAAATGGGCGCGCAGGGCATGCCCGCCCAAGAGCTTTATGACCTTGTCGGCGCGACGCTTGAAAAGGAACGGGCAGGCAACTGATCTGCTCTGCGGCCCCGGTGGACACTCTCCGGGGCCGTTCTCCAAAGGTCTGACGCCCCCACAACAGGAGCTTAACCGCCATGGCCGGCTCTTTTGCCGTAATGCGCGATTCCAGCCTGCTTAGCCGCCTAGATCAGGCGCTTCAGGTCGTGGAACGCTTTTTCGCTTTGATCGCGGGCCTCTTTGCCTTCGGTCTTATGGTGCTTGCCGTCATATCCGTGACGGGGCGAAACATCTTCAATGAACCGCTGTCCGGCTATGTCGACTGGATCGAGGCCTTCATGCCGCTGATCGCCATTCTTGGCGTGTCCTATGTTCAGCGCGACGGCGGCCATATCCGCATGGATATCGTGGTGGCACAGCTTAAGGGCCGCGCGCTCTGGCTGGCGGAATTCCTGACGACCTTTGGCATACTCATCCTGATCGTGGCCCTGATCTGGGGATCATGGGCGCATTTCGACCGCAGCTTTGACATGACCAAACCACTCTGGAGCCGTGACAGTTCGATCGACATCGGCCTGCCGATCTGGCCCTCGAAACTTGTCGTGCCGGTGGCGTTCTCGGTGATGGCGCTGCGGCTTGTACTTCAGCTTTGGGGCTATGGGCGCGCCTTTGTCAGCGGCGCCGAACGCCCGGTGGCGGTGCCATTGATCATGTCTGTTGCGGAACAGGCGGCGGCTGAGGCCGAACATATTCAGGGACGCGATTAATGACCTCGATTGAAATCGGCCTTTGGGTCACCGCCGGAATGCTGGTCATGGTCGTGCTTGGCATGCGCGTGGCCTTTGCCGCGGGTCTTGCGGGCATCGTTGGCCTCGTCTGGATCTTCTGGGACAAGAAGGATTACGAGTTTGCACAGCTTGCATGGGCGCTGACCGTTGGCGTCAAGACCGCCGGACAGGTCCCCCACGGCAAGGTCTCGTCGCAGGCGCTGTCGCTTATCCCGACCTTCATTCTGATCGGCTATCTGGCCTATTACGCAGGCCTCACCCGCGCGCTGTTCGAGGCAGCAAAACGCTGGATCGCCTGGGTACCGGGCGGCCTTGCGGTTGCCACGGTGTTTGCCACAGCGGGCTTTGCCGCCGTATCGGGCGCCTCGGTGGCCACGGCGGCGGTGTTTGCCCGTATCGCCATCCCCGAGATGCTTGACGTCGGCTATGACAAGCGTTTCGCGGCAGGCGTCGTGGCGGCAGCCGGCACATTGGCAAGCCTGATCCCCCCCTCGGCGATCCTTGTGATCTATGCGATCATCGTGGAACAGGATGTGGGCATGCTCTTGCTCGCCGGGTTCATTCCCGGCGTGTTTTCCGCGCTGGTCTATACCCTCCTGATCGTGGGCCTTGCCCTGACGGTCAAAGGCTTTGGCCCGCCGGTGGGTGGGTTCACCTGGCGCCAGCGGTTTTCGTCGTTGCCGCCCGCCCTGCCGATTGTCGCGGTGGTCGTGATCATCATCTTCTTTGTCTACAACCCCTTTGGCGGCGATGCCTGGGGCACGCCGACCGAAGGCGGGGCGATCGGCGCCTTCATCGTCTTTGTCATTGCCGCCTATCGCGGCATGCGGTGGCCCGAACTCAAGGATGCCCTGCTGGAAACAGCCAAGCTTTCGGTGATGATCTTTTCGATCATCTGGGGCGTGCTGATCTATGTGCGTTTCCTGGGCTTTGCCGATCTGCCCTCGGCGTTTTCCGACTGGATCACCTCTTTGCACTATTCACCGATGGTGATCCTGCTCTGTATCCTGCTGGCCTATGCGGTGCTTGGCATGTTCATGGATGCGATCGGGATGCTGCTGCTGACATTGCCGGTGGTTTATCCGGCGGTCATGGCGCTGAATGGCGGCGAAGCGGTCACGGCGGCGGAAAGCGCCTTTGGCATGAATGGCACGATGTGCGCGATCTGGTTCGGTATTCTGGTGGTCAAGATGGCCGAGTTCTGCCTGATTACGCCGCCCATTGGTCTCAACTGTTTCGTGGTGGCGGGCGTGCGCGACGATATCAGCGTGCAGGACGTGTTCCGGGGCGTAACGCCGTTCTTTATCGCGGATGCCGTCACGATCGGATTGCTTGTCGCCTTTCCCTGGATCGTTCTTTGGCTTCCGTCACAGGCGTAATACTCAGAAATCCTTAAAATTCTAAGTGTTAAAAGCCAGGTAATATCCTTTGTGCTAAACCTTAACACGGGTGAGTAACAAAGGTGGTGGATATGAGCGCGCGTAGCAATGCGGCGCCAGTCATCATCAAACGGAAAAAGGTCGTCGCTGGCGGCGGGCACCATGGTGGTGCCTGGAAAGTCGCCATAGCATTTTCCTTATAGAGTGGCGGTTTCCGCCAGTTTCATGTCCCGCCCCCATCTTGGAAGCGGCCTGTGCTGTCATTCTGACATGTGCAGCAATCGGTAGATTTCCGGGCTGCGCCACCCGTTTCCGGATGCACGCCCAAGATGGCCCTGAAGATCCTAACGGAATGCTAAAACCAACCGCCGATAAATCGAGCATTTTAGTCAAAACCGGATCATGCCCGTTTCTCGACCTTATGATCGACCTCGCCCAGAATCGTATGCTTGTGACCATATTCATCATAGGTCTCCATCGAGCGTCTCATGCGCCGAAACGCCGCCATGCGGGCCGCGACGTTGCGAATCCCCTGCAATGCACCATCCAGAAGCGCCTGATTGCGCGTCACCTTGGCCTGCAAAGCCTCAAGCTCCGAAGGAACGCTGTCGGTCATTGCGTTCAGGGCGTCGATCAGGCCTTCTTTTTCCTCGACCAGCTTCGGGATCGCCTGAAGGTCGCCCTTCAAAAGTGCGGCGCGTTCAATTTCCAGAAGGCTGTCGAGACGGCGGATGATTTGGTGCTCGGTGTCATGCGTCATTGGTTTTCTCCGTCAGGGATTGATAAAAAACTTCGGCAAGCCCGATTCCGCCGTTGCGGACCATTTGCAGCGCAAGCGCTTCGCGATGAAACGAAGCAAACTGATCCTCGCCGCTACTGCCGCTGAACGAGTTTTCCTGCTCACCAAAACCCGCAGACTTTAGCATTTCAGCCAGAAAACTGGCCTCAAGCCGTTCTGCGGCTTCTCTTATCGGCGACGCCTGACGCGTGGGGGTGGCAGGGCGCACGCCAGCCTGGATTGGTAAGAAATCTGTCACGGGATTACCTCGAATTGAACGAACTAAATTCGATAAGACCCCAAAGCGGTAAAGAAGCAGTAACCAGCTTTTGGCATGATCGGCACAACGCGGAAGAAATCCCGGAGTAGCGAGATGCTGATGCCAACTATTGCCAATGGTCCAGGTCAGGGCCCGCCCATCGCCCGCCAAGGCGCGCCCGACACGCGCGCCGGTAAGGCACCGCAACGCGACACGAAAGACGCATTTGGCGCATTGTTTCGTAAGGGTGACACCCCTGGTCAGGGGGGGCTACTTCCCCGGACAACAGACGCCGGCACCTCAGACGAGACCAGTGACGGTGCGGTCATTGATACGACGGCTGAAATCGCCGAGCCTGCCGAAGAAAACACACAGGACTTCGACGCCCGGCAGGACGACGCGATTCTCCTTCAGGCGGAACCGCCGCTTTTGGAACCTGCAGCAGAGGCGCCGATCACCCCGACAGAGCCAGAGCAGGAAAATCCGCAGCTGGCTTTGATACCGGTAACGGATCAAATAACTGTGCCGAAAGAAACTACACAAGCAGGGGCGGATGCAAGGGTCGTGACGCAACAGGATCTGCGCGCCGGGCAAAACCGGCACCCCGCTGAAACCCAAGGTACGCAAGAGGGCCCAGGTCAAGGCGCGACACGCGCCGCGGAAAACATGCCCGCCGACCCCGTCAAGGCGCTTCCGTTAACCGCGAGCGCAACAGCCGTTGCGGCAAGGGCCACGAGGGGTGGCAACCCCGACGGGCCGACAGGTTTCAAGCCAGACATGGCAACAGCAATCGCCGGATCCGAGAACGGTGATGCGCCGCTTGTCTTCGAGGCGCGCGTAACGGCGGGCAACACCCCGGCAAGCGCGATCCCGACACAGGCGCTTTGGCAACGCCCCGAACTTCCGCAACATATCGCAATGCAGATCGCCGCGGCGGCACAGAGGGGCGAAGGCAATCGCCCCATCGACCTTATCCTGAGCCCTGCCGAACTTGGGCCCCTGCGCCTTAGCCTGTCGTCGCTTGACGGCGTGATGAGCGTCACGGTGACGGCAGAGCGCCCCGAAACCCTTGATCTCATGCGCCGCCATATCGACACGCTGGCGCAGGAATTTCTGAATATCGGCTATGGCAAAGCAGAGTTTTCCTTTGGCGGCGGGCAATCTGGCGAAACCGGACAGGATCCCGCCGATGCCAGCATTTTACGGACCGGGGAAACCAGCACGCAGGACCCCGTTGCCGACACACCCAACCTTCACCACAGGCCAATCCTGATTACGGACCGCCTTGATATCAGACTATAGAAAGGGCTCCGGATGGAAGTCACCTCTGCTACGCAACCCAGGACCAACACGACCGCGACGGCCAACGCCCAAAGTGGCGGCGCGCTCAACTCTGACTTTGAAACCTTCCTCAAGATGCTTACCACCCAGATGCAAAACCAGGATCCCCTCAATCCTGTTGAGTCAGCGTATTTTGCGGTGCAACTCGCCACGTTTTCGACCGTCGAACAGCAGGTGCGCACCAATGATCTCTTGGCGGGGCTGGGCGCAGGCCTGAGCACGCTTGGCATGGGGCAGCTGTCCGGCTGGATCGGGATGGAGGCGCGCGCCGATGTGCCGGTCAATTTCACGGGTGATCCCATTACTCTGACCACCGAAGTCGATCCGGCCGCAGAGACGGCGGAAATGGTTGTGAGCGACGCGCAAGGCGTGATCGTCCAACGGTTGGATATCCCACCGCAAAGCGGGCGCATTGAATGGTCGGGCCTTGATGTTGCGGGCATCCCGCTGCGCGACGGCACCTACAAGATTTCAGTGCATTCCCTATCGCAGGGCGAAATCATCGCGCGCCATGACGCAGAGGTGCATGGCCACATCACCGAAGCGCGACTTGACGCGGGCCAGATCAATCTTGTGATGGCGAACGGACAGACCATTGCCGCCTCACAGGTGCTTGGGCTTCGCCCGCCCGAAGAGTGATCTCTGACTTGCCTGCCCGGGCTGGAACGCATAGCGTCTGGCAACCCTCGGCCCAAGCAGCAGGACATGACAACATGCAGGCCAGCCTTTCAGAAAGCGCCGGTACAAGGCTGGCCAAATTGCTTGCGGTGCGCGGCGTGACCACGGCCAACGCCCGATGGGCGGTGCTTGATGGCGGGCGCACCAATCAAAGTTGGCGCGTAACCGACGGCAGCCGCCAAATCGTCATCAAACTCTTTGCGCAGGGTGCCGAAAACCCGCTTTTTCCCAATGATCCCGCGCGTGAAATCCAGGCCCTGCGCCACCTTCAGGGGCATGATCTTGCACCACGGCTCGTTGATCACTTTGCCACACCGCTTGGCCAATGCGTAATCTACGAACACCTTCATGGCGTGACCTGGAAAAGCGACACGGCAAAGGTAGCGCAGGTATTGAAACGGCTGCACCGCCTCGATGCTCCGGAAGGCCTGCGCGCCACACCGGACGGAAGTCTTGCCCTGCGTCATCAGGCAGAACGTATTCTGCAAAGTTGCGCGCCTTCTGGCGCCGATTGGGCCCAACGATTGATGCCAAAGGCCGAAGTTGCGCCCATCGGCGCGGCATGTCTGCTGCATGGCGATCCGGTGCCGGGCAATATCATCGGTGACTCGCGGGGCTTGTGGTTGATTGACTGGCAATGTCCGGGTGTTGGCGATCCTTGCGAGGACATTGCCATTTTCCTGTCCCCGGCCATGCAGCTTGCCTATCGCGGCAAAGCGCTTGCAGAGGGTGAAAAACAGACCTTTCTTGATGCCTATGACGACGCCAAGGTCATAAAAAGATACACTAATCTTGCGCCTTGGTATCACTGGCGCATGCTGGCCTATTGCCTGTGGCAAACGGCCAATGGCGACCCTCAGGCCGACATCCGCGCCAAGGCCGAGGCGCGCGCCCTGGAGACCGGTTAGACAGCAAAAGCCACTTCGACCCTGCACAAGCCTCATGGTCAATACCTGTAGGGTCGGCACATGATGGCGCTGCGGGACTGCACGACGGGTTTCGATCACGCTTTGCCTAGCCTGTACCGGCCACCGCGCAAAGCCCTGCGTCCGTCCTGTCCGGAAAAATCCGGACGGGGCGGGGCCAGAGCCGAACTTTAGCTGTAATTCATAAGCGCAAACATTGCCGCTGCGCCCGCGACACCCCCCAGAAGCGCCCAAAAACCGTTTCGCGGCCAGCGTGACGGAGCTGGCGGCGTTGCTGGCGTGGCTTGCCGGATCAAAGCATCCTCAACAAGCTTGGGCAGTCGCGGACCATAGCGCGAAAGAACCGCCGCCGTGCGCCCGAGATCGCGCAGCATCGCCCGCGGACCGATCGTGGACTTGACGTAATCCTCAACCACAGGCTTGGCCACCTGCCAGATGTTGATCTGCGGATAAAGCGAGCGGGCAACACCCTCGACCACCACCATCGTGCGTTGCAGCAGGATAAGTTCGGTCCGGGTTTCCATTCCGAACCGCTCTGTCACCTCGAAGAGATAGCTAAGCAGGCTGCCCATCGAAATCTTACTGGCATCCATGCCAAAAATCGGTTCGCCCACGGCCCGCAAGGCGCGCGCAAAGGCATCGACATCACGGTCGGCAGGCACATAACCGGCCTCGAAATGCACCTCCGCGACGCGGCGGTAATCGCGACGGATAAACCCATAGAGGATCTCGGCATAGACCCGGCGGGTATATTCGTCGATATGCCCCATAATTCCGAAATCATAGGCGATGATATCGCCATTGGCGGCAACCTTGAGGTTGCCCTGATGCATGTCGGCATGAAAATACCCGTCGCGCAACGCGTGACTGAGGAAAAGCTGAAGAACGCGTTCGCCAAGCACGGATCGGTCATGCCCCGCCGCATCAAGCGCCGCGTTGTCCCCAAGCGGAAGCCCATCCGCCCAGGCCATGGTCATGACCCGGCGCGACGACAGGTCCCACTGAACCGCAGGCAACTGAAAGCCCGCGTCCTCGCCGGTATTGGCCGCAAATTCAGAAGCTGAGGACGCCTCAAGCCGCAGATCGAGCTCGCCCATGACGACGCCCTCAAAATGCGCGATCACCTCGGTCGGGCGCAGACGGCGCGCACCGGGGGCCAGCATTTCGATGGTCCGCGCGGCAAAATAAAACGCGTCTATGTCGCGGCGAAAGGCCCGTTCGATTCCCGGACGCAGCACCTTGACCGCCACCGCCGTTCCGTCCTCGCGCAGCCGCGCCTTGTGGACCTGCGCAATAGAGGCCGCCGCCACCGGCGGGCTAAAGTCATCAAACAGCGCCTCGACCGGCTGGCCAAGTTCCTGTTCGATGCTGCGCTTGGCAAGTTCGATCGAAAATGGCGGAAGCTTGTCCTGAAGCACCCGCAACTGCTGGGCGAGGTCCTCGCCCACAAGATCGGGGCGCGTCGACAGGATCTGACCGAACTTGATATAGGCCGGGCCAAGCGCCGTCAGGGCGCGCGGCGCAGGCGGCGCATCGGGATCCCCCTTGTAGCCGAGCCATTGAAACGGCCAGGCCAGAAAGCGCATCGTGCCGCGCACCAAAGGCGGCGCCTCGAAGGCATCCATGACAAGACCCATCGCGCCGGTCCGCTCAAGCGTGGCACCGGTCCGGATGAGGCGCAGAATATTATGTGGTCCGCGCATTCCTAGATTTTCCAGCCCGAATGCAGGCAGGCGATGCCAAGGCTGAGATTGCGGTATTTCGCATTCTCGAACCCTGCATCGCGAACCATCTGAAGAAATGTTTCCTGATCCGGAAACTGGCGGATCGATTCAACAAGGTACTGATAGCTGTCGCGGTCGTTCGCGATCAGCTGCCCCAGCTGCGGGATGATGTTGAAGGAGTAAAGATCATAGACCTTCTGCATAAGGTCATTGGGAATCTGGCTGAATTCCAGAACCATCAACCGCCCACCGGGCCGGAGCACGCGAAACGCCTCGTTCAGGGCCTCTTGTGGGCGGGTGACATTGCGGATGCCAAAGCTGATCGTATAGGTGTCAAAGGTGTTATCCTCGAACGGCAATGCCATCGCATCGCCCACCACCCAATCAAGACTGGCGGCCATCGCTTCGGCCTCGGCGCGTTTGCGGCCCTCGATCAGCATCGGCTCGGTCAGGTCGAGAACGGTGGCATGACCGCTACCGGCGCGTTTGAGAAACCGGAAAGAGATATCACCGGTGCCCCCCGCCACATCCAAAAGCTTCTGACCCGCGCGCGGCGCAAGCCAATCCATCATCGCATCCTTCCAGATACGGTGAATGCCCATGCTCATGGCGTCGTTCATCACGTCGTATTTGCTGGCCACATTACCGAATACCCCGCGCACACGTCCGGCTTTTTCGGCCTCGGGCACGGTCTCAAATCCGAAATGGGTGGTTTTGTCGCTCATGGGTCTTGCCGTTCCTTGCTCTCGATC
>NZ_CAJXIP010000030.1 GCF_913054395.1 uncultured Roseovarius sp. | reverse complement strand
AGACGCTGATCGGCCTGGGCCTCAACAAGATGCACAAGACCCGCGAACTTGAAGACACGCCCGCTGTGCGCGGCATGATCAACAAGATCCCGCACATGGTCGAGATCGTCGAAGAAAAAGGCTGAGCCCGTTTTCTTCGAAAGAAAACGGTTCGGAAACTTTCAAAGTTTCCACCGCCAAGAACACAGCGCCCCGGTCAGATCTGACCGGGGCGTTTTTGCGTGTGTTGCCTATTGTGCTTTGGTCGTGGCGCGCGGATTTTCCCCCATCCTTCAACTCACGGCGGGTTCCGGGCTAGCCGTGTGAAAGGGCCGGGTCGGCGCCCTCGTTCTTACTGACAAGCGGGCAGCCAAGCGTTTCGCGCAATGCGGCCGCCAGCTCGTCGACCGTTTCGGTCGAGACATACATGCCCCCGGTGTAATCGGCGAGGCATTTGGCCACCGTTTTGCCTTGGGTGTAGGTGCCCGCCTCCGGGCTGTCCCAGCTGAAGAAATCCACCACCACCCGGAACCCGACCACATGCACGGTAAGGTCACGCGCCTCTGCTGCCAGGGCGCGCCCAAGCGCGCAGGGTCGCCCTCCGCAGGTTTCATTGCCGTCGGTGACCAGAACCACCAATCCCGGGCGCTGGCGATAGCCCAGTACCTCTGCCGCTGCGCGCACCGAGGCGGCAAGCGGGGTCAGCCCGCCGGGGCGCAGCGCCTCGATTTCGGCCACAACGGCGGCGGCGGCATCCGGCATCGGCGCAAAGCGCAGGTTGATATTGTCACAGGCATCGTTTGCCCCCGGCCCATAGGTGATAAGCCCGACTCGCCGATAGGGGGCGATTTCGGGCATGGCGCGGCGCATGGCGTCGCGGGCCTCGACGATCCGGGTCGCCGCCTGGGTGTCAAAACCGATCTCGGACATCGAGGCAGAGCCGTCAAAAACCAGCATCGCATCCGCGGCACAGCCCGTTGCAGCCATTGGCACGTGCCCCGTGGTCGCAAAGCACAGACCCAGAAAAATGGCCCCAAAGGGCAGGGAAGAGACGCGCAGCACCATAACGGCAGTCTGACACCGCCGCGCCCGAACGATCAATCCCCCTCAGGGCTTGCCGGCCGATCACTCGACCCTTGATACCGGGCGCGATCCCGTCTATACGCCCGCGGGTGGCCGTCTTTTGCCACGACTCAACATTCAATATACGCCGCGTTTGGCCCAACCGTCGCTGGGGGTCACATCCGGCATAGGAGAAGCGACATGAAACTGAATGAACTGCACGACAATCCCGGTGCAACCAAACGCCGCAAGCGCATTGGCCGTGGTCCGGGTTCCGGCATGGGTAAGACCGGTGGCCGTGGTATCAAAGGTCAGAAATCCCGTTCGGGTGTGGCGATCAAGGGTTACGAGGGCGGCCAGATGCCGCTCTATCAACGTCTGCCCAAGCGCGGCTTTACCAAGCCGAACCGCAAATCCTATGCGGTGGTCAACCTTGGTCTGATCCAGAAATTCATCGACGACAAGAAAATCGACGCCTCTGCCGCGATCACCGAAGACGTGCTGATCGCGTCGGGTCTGGTCCGTCGCAAGCTTGACGGTATCCGCGTTCTCGCCAAGGGCGATCTCTCGGCCAAGGTCACGCTTCAGGTGACCGGCGCATCGCGCTCGGCGATCGAATCTGTCGAAAAAGCAGGTGGCTCACTGACGGTTACAACCGCGCAGGCCGCTGAATAAGAGGTTGTGAGTGGCGTCCGCGCCGCTTACATATGCCCCGAGTTTTCCTTTGACGCCGCCTGAGCTGGAAAACAGCCCATGGCGGCGTTGTCATATGAAAGAGACCCGCGAATGGTATCTGCAGCAGAGCAAATGGCGGCCAACACCAGCTGGTCAGCGCTTGGTAAGGCCACCGATCTTCGCAAACGCATCCTGTTCACACTGGGGCTTTTGATCGTCTATCGGCTTGGCACCTATATCCCGGTGCCCGGCATCGACGGCGCGGCCCTGCGCGAATTCATGCAGGGCGCACAGGCCAGCATCGGTGGCATGCTGTCGATGTTCACCGGTGGTGCGCTTGGACGGATGGGGATTTTTGCCCTCGGGATCATGCCTTATATTTCGGCCTCGATCATCGTTCAGCTTCTGACTGCCATGGTGCCGCAGCTTGAACAGTTGAAGAAAGAGGGCGAACAGGGGCGCAAGAAGATCAACCAATACACCCGCTACGGCACGGTTGGCCTTGCGACACTGCAATCCTACGGGCTGGCGGTCAGCCTTCAGTCGGGCGACATGGTCACCAATCCGGGCGGCTTTTTCCTTGTGTCCTGCATGATCACACTGATCGGCGGCACGATGTTCCTGATGTGGCTTGGTGAACAGATCACCGCGCGCGGCATCGGCAACGGCATTTCGCTGATCATCTTTGTTGGCATCATCGCAGAAGTTCCCGCCGCCCTTGCTCAGTTTTTCAGCCAGGGGCGCTCGGGCGCGATCAGCCCGGCGGTGATCGTCGGTGTGATGATCATGGTCGTGGTGGTGATTGCCTTTGTGGTCTTCATGGAGCGGTCGCTTCGCAAAATCCATATTCAATACCCGCGCCGTCAGGTGGGGATGAAGGTCTATGACGGCGGGTCGTCGCATCTTCCGATCAAGGTGAACCCGGCCGGCGTTATTCCGGCGATCTTCGCCAGCTCGCTGTTGCTTCTGCCTGCCACGATCTCCACGTTTTCGGGCACTCAGACCAGCCCGGTGATGTCGACGATCATGGCCTATTTCGGCCCCGGTCAGCCGCTTTATCTGCTGTTCTTCACGCTGATGATCGTGTTCTTCACTTATTTCTACACGTTCAACGTGGCCTTCAAGACCGATGACGTCTCTGATAACCTCAAGAACCAGAACGGCTTTGTCCCCGGCATCCGTCCGGGCAAGAAGACCGCCGAATATCTTGATTATGTGGTCAACCGCGTACTGGTACTTGGGTCAGGCTATCTTGCGCTTGTCTGTCTCATGCCGGAAATCCTGCGAAGCCAGTTCGCCATTCCGTTCTATTTCGGGGGCACCTCGGTCCTTATCGTCGTTTCTGTGACCATGGACACGATCCAGCAGGTGCAAAGCCACCTTCTTGCGCATCAGTACGAAGGCCTGATCGAAAAATCACAGCTGAGCGGTAAAGGTAAGAAACGTTCGCGCAGAAAAGGGGCAGCACGCCGATGAACATTATCCTTCTCGGGCCCCCGGGGGCAGGCAAAGGCACACAGGCGCATCACCTCGTCGCGAGCCGCAACATGATTCAGCTTTCGACCGGCGACATGCTGCGTGAGGCCAAGGACAGCGGCTCTGAAATGGGCAAGGTTGTGGCGGCTGTCATGGCGCGCGGCGATCTTGTGACCGATGAGATCGTGATCGGCCTGATCCGCGAAAAGCTTCAGGGCGAAAAGCAGGGCGGCTTTATTTTCGACGGCTTCCCGCGCACCCTGGCCCAGGCGGATGCGCTTGGCGATCTTCTGGCAGAGCAGGGCGAGAGCCTGGATGCCGTGATCGAGCTGCGCGTCGACGACGAGGCACTTGTGCAGCGCATCACCGCGCGCTCGACCTGCGGCGGATGTGGCGAGGTCTATAACGATATCACCAAGCCCTGGCCCGCAGACGGGAAATGCGCCAAATGCGGCAGTACGGATGTCAAGCGCCGCGCGGATGACAACGAAGACAGCCTGCGCAACCGCCTGATGGAATATTACAAGAAAACCTCGCCGCTGCTTGGCTATTACTATGCCAAGGGCAAGCTTTCTTCGGTCAATGGCCTGGCCGAGATCGACGCGGTTCAAGCGGCAATTTCGTCCGAGCTTGACAAATAAGGGGGCAGGGCTTGACGCCCCCTTAAATTACTCCTAACCAGCCCTATCTCGAACGAGAGAATGATTCTGTCCGGGTCGCGCCCGGAATGGATCGCATCACCTGAATTCAGCTGCGGCCCGAAGCGAAGACGCCTCGGGCTTACGTTGTGAAAAAAGGTTCTGGAGCTACGGAACCGCAACGAAAAAGGAACTTACATTTGGCACGTATCGCCGGCGTAAACATCCCGACCCACAAACGGGTCCCGATCGCCCTTACATATATCACTGGTATCGGCCACACATCGGCCAAGGCCATCTGTGAAGCCGTGAACATCGACGCATCGCGTCGCGTCAACGAGCTTTCGGATGCCGAAGCCCTGGCCCTGCGCGAACACATCGACGCCAACTACACCGTCGAAGGTGACCTGCGTCGTGACACGCAGATGAACATCAAGCGCCTGATGGATCTTGGCTGCTACCGTGGCCTGCGCCACCGTCGCAACCTTCCGGTTCGTGGTCAGCGGACCCATACCAACGCACGCACACGCAAAGGCCCCGCAAAGGCCATTGCCGGTAAGAAGAAATAAGGGAGGGCTGATCAATGGCACGCGATACCAAACGCACCAAAAAGAAGGTCTCCAAGAACATCGCCACCGGCGTTGCTCATGTGAACTCGTCTTTCAACAACACCAAGATCCTGATCTCGGACGTGCAGGGCAATGCGATCGCATGGTCGTCGGCTGGCACCATGGGCTTCAAAGGCTCGCGGAAATCGACGCCCTACGCGGCGCAGATGGCCGCCGAAGATGCCGGTAAGAAGGCACAGGATCACGGCATGCGCACCCTCGAAGTCGAAGTTCAGGGCCCCGGTTCGGGTCGTGAATCGGCGCTGCGCGCTCTGGCCGCTGTTGGTTTCAACATCACCTCGATCCGTGATGTGACGCCGATGGCGCACAACGGTTGCCGCCCGCCGAAACGTCGTCGGGTCTGATCTGAGACACACCCAAGCGGGGCCGCGCAGTTTTTGCGCGGTCCCCTTTTCGTCATTTTAATACCTCGGGCGTTCTGAACCTTTGGACATGGGAACGGAACTGGAATGGAGGGACGCATGATCCACAAAAACTGGGCTGAATTGATCAAGCCGACACAGCTTGAAGTCAAACCGGGCAATGACCCGCTTCGTCAGGCCGTCCTGACCGCCGAACCGCTTGAGCGCGGCTTTGGCCTTACGCTTGGCAATGCGCTGCGCCGGGTGCTTCTGTCGTCGCTGCAAGGCGCGGCCATCACCGCCGTGCAGATCGACAACGTGCTGCATGAGTTTTCGTCTGTTGCCGGTGTACGCGAAGACGTCACCGACATCGTGCTGAACCTCAAGGGTGTCGCGCTTCGCATGGAAGTTGAAGGGCCCAAGCGCCTTTCGGTGAATGCCAAGGGTCCGGGCGTCGTGACCGCCGGCGATATTTCCGACAGTGCCGGTATCGAGATTCTGAACAAGGACCACGTGATTTGCCACCTCGACGAGGGTGCCGATCTGTTCATGGAACTGACCGTGAATACCGGCAAAGGCTATGTCGCGGCCGACAAGAACAAACCCGAAGACGCGCCCATCGGCCTTATCCCGATCGACGCCATCTATTCGCCGATTTCCAAAGTCAGCTATGACGTTCAGCCCACCCGCGAGGGCCAGGTTCTGGATTATGACAAGCTGACCATGAAGATTGAAACCGACGGTTCGATCACCCCGGATGATGCCGTGGCCTATGCCGCGCGTATCCTTCAGGATCAGCTTTCGATCTTCGTCAATTTTGACGAGCCCGAAGCCGCCGGTCGCCAGGACGAAGACGATGGCCTTGAGTTCAACCCGCTGCTTCTCAAGAAAGTGGATGAGCTTGAGCTTTCGGTGCGTTCGGCCAACTGTCTCAAGAACGACAACATCGTTTACATCGGCGATCTGATCCAGAAAACCGAAGCAGAGATGCTGCGCACGCCGAACTTTGGCCGCAAGTCGCTGAACGAGATCAAAGAAGTTCTCAGCGGCATGGGCCTTCACCTCGGCATGGACGTCGAAGACTGGCCGCCCGACAATATCGAGGATCTGGCCAAGAAATTCGAAGACGCGTTCTAAGGCACGCGTAAGGTATACCCACTCTGCGGAGCCCTTCGCAGGGTGGGGTGAATGCCCGGATTGCCGGGGAAAATATGGGCCAATGCCCCAAGGAGAGTGGCTGACACGCATCAGACCGCCGGACAAAGCAAAACACGCTAAGGAGACCACAAAATGCGTCACGCAAGAGGCTACCGCCGCCTGAACCGTACCCATGAGCACCGCAAGGCGCTTTGGGCCAACATGGCCGGCTCGCTCATCGAACATGAGCAAATCAAGACCACCCTGCCCAAGGCCAAAGAACTGCGCCGGATCATCGAAAAGATGATCACCCTGGGTAAACGCGGTGATCTGCACGCGCGCCGTCAGGCCGCTGCTCAACTGAAACAGGACCAGTATGTCGCGAAACTGTTCGACGTGCTTGGCCCCCGCTACAAAGACCGTCAGGGCGGTTATGTCCGCGTTCTCAAGGCGGGCTTCCGTTACGGCGACATGGCGCCGATGGCGATCATCGAGTTCGTCGATCGCGATGTGAACGCCAAGGGAGCAGGCGACAAGGCCCGCGTTGCGGCCGCCGAAGCCGAGGCTGACGAGGCCTGATAGCTGCCTCAAGCGCCCAGAATTTGAACGCCGCTGACCGCAGGGTTGGCGGCGTTTTGCCTTTGCGGGGCTCTGGCTTGCAATCCGCCCTCTGCCTGCGCATATCTACGTGCGCCGCATCGGTTGGCGGGGTAGGGTGCAGATATGGCTGATCTCTTTCAAACACCGGGCGACACGCCCCCCGATACCGCCCCGCGCCCCCTTGCGGACCGGCTGCGCCCGCGCAGGCTTGGCGATGTGATCGGGCAGGATCAGGTGCTTGGCCCCGAGGCGCCGCTTGGGGTGATGCTTGCCTCTGGCAGCCTGACGTCGCTGGTGTTCTGGGGGCCGCCGGGTGTCGGAAAAACGACCATCGCGCGGCTTTTGGCGGATGAAACCGACCTGCATTTCGTCCAGATCAGCGCAATTTTTACCGGCGTGCCCGACCTGCGCAAGGTCTTTGACGCGGCCAAGCATCGCCGCGCCAACGGGCAGGGCACGCTGTTGTTTGTGGATGAGATCCATCGCTTCAACAAGGCCCAGCAGGACGGGTTCCTGCCCTATATGGAGGATGGCACGATCCTGTTGGTCGGCGCCACCACCGAGAATCCCAGTTTCGAGCTGAACGCCGCCCTTATGAGCCGCGCACAGGTGCTTGTGCTGGAACGGCTTGCCCTGTCTGATCTGGAGCGGCTTGCACAGCGTGCCGAGGCCGATCTTGGTCGTACCCTGCCGCTTGATGGCCCGGCGCGCGAAACGCTTTTGGAAATGGCCGATGGCGATGGCCGCGCCCTGCTTAACCTGATCGAACAGGTGGCGGCCTGGAAGACCGATGTCAAGCTTGACAAGGTGGCCCTGTCCACCCGCCTGATGAAGCGGGCGGCGAAATACGACAAGGGCGGCGACGAGCATTACAACCTGATCTCAGCGCTTCATAAATCGGTGCGCGGCTCCGATCCCGACGCGGCGCTTTACTGGTTTGCGCGCATGCTGACCGGGGGCGAGGACCCCCGTTACCTTGCGCGGCGTATCATCCGCATGGCGGTCGAGGATATTGGCCTTGCCGACCCGCAGGCGCAAACCGTCTGCCTGCATGCCTGGGAAACCTATGAGCGCCTTGGAAGCCCCGAGGGCGAACTGGCGCTTGCGCAGGCGGTCACCTATCTGGCGCTGGCGCCGAAATCAAACGCTGGCTATGCGGCCTATAAGGCGGCCATGCGCGAGGCCAGGAAAACCGGAAGCGAGCCGCCGCCCAAGCATATCCTGAACGCGCCGACCAAACTTATGGCAGAGCAGGGCTATGGTGCGGGCTATGCCTATGACCACGACGCGGAAGACGGTTTTTCCGGTCAGAATTACTTTCCCGAAACGATGAAACGGCCGGTCCTTTATCAGCCGGTCGAACGCGGATTCGAGCGCGAGTTGAAGAAGCGACTCGAGTATTTTGCCAAGCTGCGCGCGCGTCGCGGCTAAGGGTTTTCGCCCTGTCAGATGGCGGGGCCATTCAAATCCGGGCGTTCAAAACTTTGATATCTTAAGGATTAAAGGCTGGAAACGTGGCCAATTTCGTGTTCTCATTATAAAATGTCGTATTTAAGCATCCTGCCACATAAACGGAAAAGGAAGCTTTGGAAGAGGGATAGCAAAATGTCCCCTCCAACGACTGCTCACATGAAAACAGGGAAAAACTATGAAAAAGAACAAGGACCAAGTCCTTATGGATCGGCTTGCTGATGCGGCCCGAGCCGGGACGATCTCGCGTCGGTCGTTTATGCATTATGCGGCGGCGGCAGGTGTCACTGCCTCTGCGGCGACCGGCCTTTGGGGCACGTCTGCCAAGGCAGCGCCCAAGCGCGGCGGCACGTTGCGGGTGGCACAGCATGACGGCAACACCTCGGATCAGCACGATCCGGGAAAATATCAGTCGAACTTTGAAATCGGCTATGGCCATACGGTGCGCGCCTATTTGACGATGATCAACGCCGACGGCACGCTTGGCCCGGATGTGGCCAAGGAATGGTCGGCAACGCCTGATGCCAAGGAATGGACATTCGTTCTGGACGAGCGCGCTACGTTCCACAACGGCAACAAGGTGACGGCGGCGGATGTCCTGGCCTCGATCAACCATCACCGCGGCGATGACGCGACCTCTGCGGCCAAGTCGCTATTGGGCGATGTGGTCGAAATTGTCGATAATGGCGACCATTCCATCACCTTCAAACTGGCCGGCCCGAATGCTGATTTGCCATGGCTGATGACCGACTATCACCTGACTGTCTTGCCCGCCAAAGCGGATGGCACGGCCGACTGGCAATCGGGCATCGGTTGCGGCCCCTACAAGGTGGCAGAGCTTGAATTCGGCGTCGGTGGGCGGTTTGTGCGGCACGAGGACTGGCACGGCGAGGGTGCGTGGTTCGACGAGGTCGAGGTTCTGGTCATCAACGATCCCAACGCCCGGCAAACCGCCCTGGTGACCGGTGACGTCGATACCGCCAGCCTGCTTGAGAACAAGACGCTGATGCTTTTGGCGCGTGATCCCAACATCGAGGTCGACAACATCTCGTCGGCACAAGCGATTACCATGCCGATGCATTGTGATGTAGCGCCCTTCGACAACCCGGATGTGCGCATGGCGCTGAAACTGTCGATCAACCGTCAGGAACTTGTCGACAAGATCACATTCGGGGCGGCGACCATCGGCAATGATTTCCATCATTCGCCCGCCATGCCCTATTTCCCCGAGGCGATCCCGCAGCGTGAATATGACCCGGAAAAGGCGAAATCCCTGCTGAAAAAGGCCGGTGCGGAAGGGTTGACCGTCAACCTGAGCACCGCGGATTCGATCACCACAGGCGCGGTCGATGCGGCTATCCTCTATTCCGAGCATGCCAAGGCCGCGGGGATCAACATCAAGGTCGTGCGCGAGCCGAACGATGGCTACTGGTCCGATGTTTGGCTGGTCAAGCCCTGGTGCATGGTGACCTGGGGCGCACGCCCGACGCCCGATGTGATGTACAGCCTGGCGTATAAATCCGATGCGGCCTGGAATGAATCGCATTGGCAAAACGAGCGCTTCAACGAACTGTTGTTGCAAGGCAAGGCCGAGCTGGACAATGCCAAGCGCATGGAAATCTATCACGAGATGGGCATGCTTGCGCGCGATGATGGCGGTACGGTGATCCCGTATTTCCCCAACTTCGTTTATGCCCGCCGCAGCAATGTCAAACATACCGGAAGCCTGTCGCCGGCATGGCAGATGGATGGCTATCGTTACGCCAGCCGCTGGTGGTTCGAAGGCTAAACGCACGACCGAAACCCGGCGTCTATGGCGCCGGGTTTTCAATGCTTCGGCGCATCTAATTGATTTCCCAAACTGCGTCGGAGCCACAAGCCAGAACCGGGTGCGACTGAAATCCGGTCAGAGCAAAAAACTAGACTGCCAGATCGGCAATCTGTGCTCATATGAGACATCGGATGCCAGAGCAGACAGCAGGAGGGACTGATGGGAGATATTCTAAGGCTCGTTGCAAAACGGCTTGGATTAGGATTGGGGATTTTGCTGATTATTTCGGCAATTATCTTCTTCATGGTCGAATTGCTGCCGGGCGACATCGCCCAGGCGGTTCTTGGACAGGGCGCAACACCTGAAAACCTTGCCGCTTTGCGCAAGGAAATGGGGTTGGACCAGCCCGCACTTGTGCGGTATTTTGATTGGCTCACCAACGCGGTCATGTTCGACTTTGGCAATTCGATCGTCACCGGCGAAAGCGTTGTCAATACGATCAGCGCACGCTTTGCGAATACGCTTTTCCTGGCCGCCTATGCGGCCGTTATCGCGGTGCCGATCTCGATTGTTCTTGGTGTGCTTGTGGCGCTTTTGCGCAACTCGATCTTTGACCGGGTTGTCAACGTTCTCACGCTCACCTCGATCTCAAGCCCTGAATTCTTCCTGGGCTATATCCTTATTCTCTATCTGGCGGTCAAAACGGGCATGTTTCCGGCCATTTCCAGCCTGAGCAACGACATGAACCTGGGTGATCTCCTGCACCGGACCTTCCTGCCGGCGCTGACGCTGGTGCTTGTGGTGACGGCGCATATGATGCGTATGACCCGAGCGGCGATTATCAATCTTCTGGCTTCGCCCTATATCGAGATGGCGCGCCTCAAGGGCACACCGCCCTGGAAGGTGATTGTGAAGCACGCGCTTCCCAACGCCTGGGCGCCGATTATCAATGTGGTCGCGCTGAACCTTGCCTATCTCATCACCGGCGTGGTGCTTGTCGAGGTGGTCTTTGTCTATCCCGGTATCGGTCAGGCGCTTGTCGATGCGGTGTCAAAGCGTGACTTCCCCGTGGTTCAGGCCTGCTGTCTGATCTTTGCGGCGACGTTTATCCTTCTTAACCTTGCAGCGGATGTCGGGGCTATCCTGACCAACCCGCGCCTGCGTCATCCGAAATAAGGGGGCAGAGACATGAATGTTTTCGTCATTATCTACTACACTCTGCTTCTGGGTGGCTCTTGTTTGGCGGCGTTTTACAACAAGCGCTCGGCTTTTCTGTTGCTGTTCTCGCTGACTTTGATCTCGTTCATTCTGGGTATTGTCGGCGGGGTCGGCGCCTTGCGGGTGGTTGCGACCTGTGCGGGGCTTCTGGCACTCTCGGCGATGGTGGCCTATGCCTTCCGCGAGTTTCTGGTGGCCATCGCGCCAACCAATCTGGCCAAGGAATTGCGCACCGCGCCGCTGACGGCAGGGTTCGGGATGTTCGTCATCTTCACCTATGCCATCGCCGGTATCTTCGCACCCTGGATCGCGCCATTCGGCGAGGCACAGATCATTTCCTCGGCCTTTGCGCCGCCGGATGAAACCATGCTTCTGGGGGCGGACCAGCTTGGCCGCGATATGTTCAGCCGGGTCATCTTTGGCGCGCGCAACACGGTTGCCCTTGCTCTGGCAGGGACGGTCATGGCCTTTCTCCTAGGCGCACTTGCCGGGCTTTTGGCGGCGACCACCGGCGGCTGGTTCGACCAGCTTCTTGCGCGCACCTCGGATGTGATCATGTCGATCCCCTCGCTGATTTTCGCGCTTTTGATGCTGTCGATCTTTGGGGGCGAACTTGCCAACAACACGACAAGTTTCATCCTGCTGACCGTCTTTGCCGGGGTAACCGGCCTGTTGGTGGTGAAGGCGGTTTCAGAGCGAAGCCTCATCGGCTGGATCATCGGCCTTGCCGTTCTGGCCGGGGTTTCGATGGCCTTTGCTGTCGGCATGCTGTCGATCTTCAACCCCTCCGAGATCATCCTGGTCCTTGTGGTCGCCGTGATCTATAGCCCGCGGGTGTTCCGCCTGACGCGGGCGGTTGCGGGCAACGTGGTTGTCATGGACTATATCGAGGCCGCAAAACTTCGCGGGGAACGCACCTGGTACCTTATCCGGCGGGAAATCCTGCCCAATTCAACCGCGCCTCTGGTGGCCGAATTCGGGCTGGAATTCTGTTTCGTGTTCCTTCTCATTGCCGGCCTGTCGTTCCTTGGCCTTGGCATTCAGCCGCCGACCGCGGACTGGGGATCAATGGTGCGCGAGAATGCGACGCTGATCTCGTTCGGTGATGTCACACCGCTTATTCCGGCGGGTGCCATCGCCCTGTTGACAGTTGCGATCAACTTTGTGGTCGACTGGATGCTTCATCGCTCCTCTGGCCTGAAAGGGTAATCGGATATGATAAAGAAAAAAGACGTTCTTCTGAAAATCAGGGACCTGAAAATCCAGGGCTACTCCGATGAAAGCTGGGTCGATATCATCAAGGGGGTCGACCTGACCCTGCACCGCGGCGAGGTCATGGGCCTTATCGGTGAGTCCGGTGCCGGGAAATCGACGATCGGGGCGGCCTGTATGGGCTATGCGCGCGATGGCACGCGGATCTCGAACGGTTCGATCGAGTTCGACGGGATGGAGCTTACCACCGCGTCCGAATCCGAGCGGCGCGCATTGCGCGGCTCTCGGATCGCCTATGTGGCGCAATCGGCGGCGGCCTCGTTCAACCCGGCCCACAAGATCATCGACCAGCATACCGAAGCGCCCCTGCAATACCGCCTTAAAAAGCGGGTCGAGGCGCAAGAGGATGCGATGGAGCTTTATGAAAAGCTGCGGCTGCCGAACCCTCATGAGATCGGCTTTCGCTATCCTCATCAGGTCTCTGGCGGACAGTTGCAGCGCGCAATGACGGCGATGGCAATGTCCTGTCGCCCCGACCTGATCATCTTTGACGAGCCGACCACGGCGCTTGATGTGACCACTCAGATCGAGGTTTTGGCCGCGATCCGGGATATCGTCGAGGAATACAACACCGCCGCGATCTATATTACCCACGACTTGGCGGTGGTGGCGCAAATGGCCGACACGATCAAGGTGCTGCTCAAGGGCGAAGAGGTCGAAGAGGCCTCGACCAAAGAGATGCTGGACAACCCGCAAGAGGAATACACCAAATCCCTCTGGGCCGTGCGCAGCTTTGAAAGCCCGCAGAAGTACCGCCCCAAGGATGGTGTTCCGCTGATTTCGGTGCAGCATGTTGATGCCTCCTATACCGGCGGCGACAAGGTTCTGGATGATGTCAGCTTTGATATCTACGAGGGCATGACAGTTGCGGTCGTCGGCGAATCCGGGTCGGGCAAGTCGACCACGGCGCGTTGTATCACCGGGCTTTTGCCGCCCTCCAAGGGCCAAATCCTGTTTCGGGGCGAGCCGTTCCCGCCGGATTACCGTGACCGGACCAAGGATCAGCTCCGCCAGTGTCAGATGATCTATCAGATGGCCGATACGGCGCTAAATCCCAAGGTGCGGATTTCGGAAATTATCGGTCGGCCGGCGGCCTTCTATTCGGGTCTTAAGGGTGCCAAGCTCAAGAACCGGGTGGATGAATTGCTTGACCTGATCGAGCTTGAGCCATCGCAGTATTACAACCGCTATCCGCCCGAACTTTCCGGTGGGCAGAAACAGAGGATCGGTATTGCCCGTGCGCTTGCGGCCGAGCCCAGCTTTATCGTCTGCGACGAGGTCACCTCGGCGCTCGATCAGCTGGTGGCCGAGGGTATCCTGCGCCTGCTTGACCGGCTTCAGGACGAGCTTAACCTGGCCTATATGTTCATCACCCACGATTTGGCCACGGTCCGCTCCATCGCGGATGAGGTGGTGGTGATGCAGCACGGCAAGGTGGTCGAACAGGGGCCCAAGGACGACATGTTCACGCCGCCCCACCATCCCTATACCGACCTGCTGCTTAGTTCGGTCCCCGAGATGGACCCGAACTGGCTTACCACGCTGCTTGAAGAGCGCGGCATTGACAATGTCGGTGATGCGGCGGCGGCCCGGATTGATCCAAACGACAAAAAGATCAGCACCACCTAGGCCAGGCGCCCCGTGGCGCGCAAAAAGTGAAATGGCGGATGGGGAAACCCACCGCCATTTCGCATTTCAACAGGTTTTGAAAAGCGCGTGTCGCGCGATCAGAGGATCGCCATTGCCGACAGGGCCATGGTGCCGACGATCATTCCATAGACGATCAGCACGGCAGGCCAGGTGGCACTATGCATACGCAATTCGCGGTTCAGTTCATCACGGGTCATGTTTGGCCTCCATCCTTGGTGTTGCGATCAAAGTCTATGTTTCGTCTGTGACCAGCACATATGCGAAATTTCACATCACGCAATGGGTAAAGTGGATAAAATTCATGCAGTTTGCGCAACACGGCTAGGCGCATGACGCATGGCGCCCAGAGTCGCCGAAACGAGATCGAAAAACGACAGAATTGACGCGGCGCAGGCCCTTGTCGGCCCGCGCCGAAAAATCAGCTGTTGCTGCCTTGCAACGGCATCACTTTTAATTCGCCTTCCTGGCGGGCCTTGATCGCCAATGCGGCGGCGTGTGACCCGGCGGCGGTGGTGAAGTAGGGAATCTTGTCATAAAGCGCGACCGAGCGGATTTCGCGGCTGTCTTCGACCGCTTGCGTCCCTTCGGTGGTGTTCATCACAAGCGCGATTTCCCCGTCTTTCAGCATGTCGACGATATTGGGGCGACCTTCGTAGACCTTGTTGACCACCTCGCAGCTGATGTCCTGCTCTTGCAGGAAGGCAGCTGTGCCGCGTGTCGCAACGAGGCCAAAGCCAAGATCGACCAGCACGCGGGCGGCCTCGATCACTTGCGGCGTCTTGTCGGTGTCCTTGATCGAGATGAACACATTGCCGCTGTCGGGCAGGTCCACACCGGCACCCATCTGAGCCTTGAGGAAGGCGCGCGGGAAGGACACATCCCATCCCATCACCTCGCCGGTCGAACGCATCTCGGGGCCAAGGATCGTATCCACACCGGGGAACCGCGCGAAGGGCAGAACCGCCTCTTTCACCGAGAACCACGGCATGTTGGGATCGGCCAGCGTCATCTGGTCGGCCATCGGCAGGGTGCCGGGCTTGGTGTCCTTGGGATAGGGGCCACGGTTCGGGAAGGCCGCCATTTTCTCACCGGCCATAAGCCGTGCCGCAATCGACGCAATCGCGCTGTCGGTGGCCTTGGCCACGAAGGGCACCGTGCGGCTTGCACGCGGGTTTACCTCGATCAGGTAGATATCGTCGCCCTTGACGGCAAATTGCACGTTCATCAGGCCGACCACGTTCAGCGCCAGAGCAAGCGCCTCGGTCTGTACTTTGATTCGTGCTATCACTTCGTCGCTCAGCGAATAAGGCGGCAGCGAACAGGCACTGTCGCCCGAGTGCACGCCGGCCTCTTCGATATGCTGCATGATGCCGGCCACATGCACGGTTTCCCCGTCGCAAAGCGCGTCCACATCGCATTCGATCGCGCCCGACAGATAGCTGTCAAGCAACACCGGGCTGTCGCCCGAGACCACCACCGCCTCGGCGATGTAGCGTTCCAGATGGGCCATGTCGCGCACGATCTCCATCGCACGGCCACCCAGGACATAAGAGGGGCGGATCACCAGCGGAAAGCCGATATCCTCGGCAATCGCAAGCGCCTGTTCGTCGGTGCTCGCAATCCCGTTATGCGGCTGTTTCAGGCCAAGCTTGTTGACAAGATCCTGAAAACGCTCGCGATCTTCGGCAAGGTCAATCGCGTCCGGCGTGGTGCCGAGGATCGGAATGCCTTCGGCCTCAAGCGCGCGGGCAAGCTTGAGCGGGGTTTGGCCGCCGAACTGAACGATCACGCCATGCAGGCTGCCGTTTTGTTGTTCGGTGCTCAGGATTTCCATGACATGCTCGAATGTCAGCGGCTCGAAATACAACCGGTCCGAGGTGTCGTAATCGGTCGAAACCGTTTCGGGGTTACAGTTGATCATGATCGTTTCATACCCGGCCTTGGTCAGGGCGAAACAGGCATGGCAGCAGCAGTAATCAAACTCGATTCCCTGACCGATCCGGTTCGGGCCACCGCCCAGAATGACGACCTTCTTGCGGTCGGTCGGGCGCGATTCACATTCCACCTCGTCCATCATCGGCGATTCGTAGGTGGAATACATATAAGGGGTCTGGGCCTCGAATTCGGCGGCGCAGGTGTCGATCCGCTTGAACACGGCCCGCACCCCGAGATTTTGGCGCGCACGGCGCACCTGACCTTCATCGCGACCCGTCAGAATGGCAAGGCGGGCATCGGTGAAACCAAGCATCTTGAGGGCGCGCAATCCGTCCTCGGTGACCGGCAGGCCATCGCGGCGAATCTGTTCTTCGGCCTCGACGATTTCGCGGATCCGGGCCAGGAACCACGGATCAAACGCGGTAGCGGCGTTGATCTCGTCATCGGTAAGACCGTGGCGCATCGCCTGCGCAATCGTGCGCATCCGGTCGGGGGTGGCCTGGCTGATCGCCTTGATCACGGCAGCCTTGCCAGAAGTTGCGTCTGTCGCCCCCTCGATCACCACCTCGTCGAACCCGGTAAGCCCGGTTTCCATGCTGGCCAGCGCCTTTTGCAGGCTTTCGTGGATCGTGCGGCCAATCGCCATCGCTTCGCCCACCGATTTCATCGCGGTGGTCAGATGCGGCTTGGCGCCGGCGAATTTCTCAAAGGCAAAGCGCGGGATCTTGGTGACGACATAGTCGATCGTCGGCTCAAAGCTCGCGGGTGTTACCTTGGTGATGTCATTGTCGAGCTCGTCCAGAGTATAGCCGACGGCCAGCTTCGCGGCGATCTTGGCAATCGGAAAACCCGTCGCCTTTGACGCCAGCGCGGAAGACCGCGAAACCCGTGGGTTCATTTCGATTACGACCATCCGGCCATCGGCGGGGTTTACGGCCCATTGCACGTTGGACCCGCCGGTTTCGACCCCGATCTCGCGCAGCACGGCAATAGAACCGTTGCGCATGATCTGATATTCCTTGTCGGTCAGTGTCAGGGCAGGCGCCACGGTGATCGAATCGCCGGTATGCACGCCCATCGGATCGACGTTTTCGATGGCACAGACGATGATGGCATTGTCCGCCTTGTCGCGCACGACCTCCATCTCGAACTCTTTCCAGCCAAGAAGCGACTCGTCGATCAGGATCTGGTTGACGGGCGAGGCATCAAGTCCGGTCTTGCAGAAATGCTCGTAATCGTCGCGGTTATAGGCCACGCCGCCGCCGGTGCCGCCAAGGGTAAAGGCGGGACGGATGATCGCGGGCAGGCCAACATATTCAATCGCGGCCATGCATTCTTCGATGGTGTTGGCAATCGTCGCCTTGGGGTTCTCGATGCCAAGCCGGTCCATCGCCTCGCGGAAAAGCTTGCGGTCCTCGGCCATTTCGATGGCTTCGCGGTTGGCGCCGATAAGTTCGACACCGAATTTCTCAAGCACGCCCATGTCGGCCACGGCCAGTGCGGTGTTCAACCCGGTCTGTCCGCCCATCGTCGGCAGCAAGGCATCTGGGCGCTCTTTCTCGATGATCTTGGCGATGGTCTCGGGGGTGATCGGCTCGATATAGGTGGCATCGGCCAATTCGGGGTCGGTCATGATCGTGGCCGGGTTCGAGTTGACGAGGATAACGCGGTATCCTTCTTCGCGCAGGGCCTTGCAGGCCTGTGCGCCGGAGTAGTCGAATTCGCAGGCCTGACCGATGATGATAGGCCCCGCTCCGATGATCATGATGGACGAGATATCGGTTCTTTTTGGCATGGGGCCCCCGGGCAGCTAAATGGGAGCAGGCAGTGGCCTGCCTGCGCGCGCAAATTGGTGCGGGTTATATCCATGATCCGGCGGGGTGCAAGGGCTGATACGCCCTGTATAGGCGAATCCCCGGGGATGCTCGGGTTTTCACGGCGGGCTGGTGCCCGGCATCCGAAAATGTCAGCGAACAATGGCCAGCCGGTATGATACACTCCTGAAAATGGCCTTGTGACCCGCGTTCCTTGCAAAAGGCGATCTTGTCAAGCGTGGCGCTGACCGCAAAACCAAGGCAAACCGACGCTTTTGAGGGTGTGTTTTGACCTCGGGGGGCCTAAATACCCCAGCACCAGCCAGGGGATGCGCAGAGTGCAGATTCGTTTCGATCATGGGCCTATGGGCGGCGCCTGTCAGTTCGCGCAGGCGGAGCGTCGGATCGTGGCCAATGACCCGGCCGAGGTGCCGGCCGCACTTGCCGCGCTTGATGCCGCGCGGGCAGAGGGGTTCTGGCTTGCGGGCTATGCCAGTTACGAGCTTGGCTTTGCGCTTGAGCCGCGCCTTTTGCCACTGCTGCCGAGCGACCGCCGCCTGCCATTGCTGCAATTCGGGGTTTACGGCGCGCCGTCGGTCGCCGGGGTATTGCCCGCGGGCAAGGCCGGGCTTGGCGATTTGCGCCCCGGTTGGGACGCTGCGCGTTATGCCCGTGCCTTTCAAGTGGTGCACGACTATATCTGCGCGGGCGATATATATCAGGCCAACCTGACCTTTCCCATTCGCATGTCGGCGACCGGCGGGGCGGGCGCGCTTTATGGCGCCCTGCAATCGGTTCAGCCGGTGCGCCATGGCGCGCTGGTCGAGGACGACACCGGCCCCGCGATCCTGTGCCGCTCGCCCGAGCTTTTCTTTCGCACCCATGCCGACGGGCGGATCGAAACCCGCCCGATGAAGGGCACGCAGCCCCGAAGTGCGGACCCGACCGAGGATGCCCGCCGCCGCTTTTTCCTGCAAAGCGATTCCAAGAACCGCGCCGAGAACCTCATGATCGTCGATCTGTTGCGCAATGACATCTCGCGCGTCAGCATGCCCGGCACGGTAACTGTCCCCGAACTTTTCTCGGTCGAAAGCTTTGAGACCGTGCATCAGATGACCTCGCTTATCACCGCGCAGATGAAGCCCGACACCGGGCTGTCGGACATATTCACGGCGCTGTTTCCCTGTGGGTCGATCACCGGTGCGCCGAAACTGCGCGCGATGGAAATTCTGGCTGATCTGGAGCAGGCTCCGCGCGAGATCTATTGCGGGTCCGTGGGCTGGGCCGCCCCGGACGGGCGTGCCGAATTCAATGTCGCCATTCGCACGCTGATGGTCGAGAGCGGCGAGGCCATGCTGAACGTGGGTGGCGGCGTGGTCTATGACAGCACCGCGACCGGCGAATACGAAGAGGCGCTCTGGAAGGCCCGGTTTGCCCGCGCGCTTACCCCGGCCTTTGCCTGATCGCCCCGCCTCTGGTTATTCGGCGACCTGACGGTGCCCCATATCGGTATCAGTGGGGTGATAAAGGTAATCGCGCGTCAGCGGCACGGCCAGTTGATCCGGCGATAGCTGGAACTGGAACACGACCTGGTCGTTAAGTCGAAAGGTCAGCTCGCTGGCAATCAGGTAATAGCGCCACATCCGACAGAACCGGTCATCATAAAGCGCGCGCACCTTGTCGATATTGGCCATGAAACGATCATGCCAATGGCGCAGCGTTTGGGCGTAATGCATCCGCCAGACCTCGACATCGGCGGTTACCAGGTTGTTGCGTTCAATCGCGGCCAGCGTTTCGGACATGGCGGGGCAATACCCGCCGGGAAAGATATATTTCGTGATCCAGGGGCTTGTTGCCCCTGGCGGTCCGGCGCGCCCGATGGTGTGAACAAGAGCAACGCCCTTGGGGGCAAGCAGCCGGTGGATCGTATCGAAATAGGCGTTGTAATGGGGCTGGCCAACATGCTCGAACATGCCGACCGAAACGATGCGATCGAACTGTCCCGTGACATGGCGGTAATCCATCAGCTTGAAGGTCACCTTATCGGCAAGACCTGCGGCCTCGGCGCGGGCATTGGCCATGGCGTGCTGTTCGCGCGACAGGGTGACGCCGGTGACATGCGCCCCGTAATCGCGCGCCAGCGTCAGGCCCATCCCGCCCCAGCCACAGCCGACATCAAGCACCCGCATTCCCGGCTCGATCAGGAGCTTGCCTGCGATATGGTGCTTCTTGGCCTCTTGTGCGTCCTCAAGCGTCATGTCGGGGCTGCGGAAATAGGCACAGGAATATTGCCGGTCCGCATCAAGGAACAGATCGTAAAGCTCGCCCGAGAGATCATAGTGATGCGCCACATTGGCCTGCGCGCGCGCCACCGGGTTGAACTGATCTATCCGTTGCATGAGCGATTTCAGCCCCTCAAGTGGGCGACGAAACCAGGGCTGGCCCTGGGCCGCGATATTGCTGATCGCCAGGCTGAGGAACCCGTAAAGATCATCGTCCTCAATTGTCAGGCGGCCATCCATGTACCCCTCGCCCACGGCCATATCCGGCGAGAGCACGATCTTGCGCGGCAGGCTTGGATCATCCAGCGTCAGCCCCACATCCGGCCCGCCCTGACCATCGCCATAGCTTCGTGTGCTGCCATCGGGAAAGGTCACACGTAGTCTGCCACGCTTCATCAGATGCGCCAGCAACCTGTCCAGAGCCATGATCCACATGTTTCACCCCTCATCTTGCGCGCGACAAGGCGCCTTCCTGCGGTGATGTTAAACCCGTGTCCTGATGCCGCATTGATGCGGGCTAATTGCTCGATAACGAATATTTTCCCGCAAAAAGGCCCATCTGTAAACGTTTTTAGCGGGTGGCGCAGGGGGTTGCCTCAGCCGCCCCTTGACTTTGCCGCCCCGCCAAGGTGTATCGGCCCGGACCATGAAAGTTGCCCCAAAGGGGCCCGAGAGAGGACGCCATGCACGCATATCGCAGCCATACTTGCGCCGACCTGACCAAATCCAACGTGGGCGACGCCGTTCGCCTTTCCGGTTGGGTGCATCGCATCCGCGATCATGGCGGGGTTCTCTTCATTGATTTGCGCGATCACTATGGCGTGACGCAGCTTTTGTGTGATCCCGACAGCCCGGTTTTCGCGCAGGTGGAAAAGCTGCGCAGCGAATATTGCATTCGAATCGACGGATCGGTGAAGGCGCGCGACGACAGCCTGATCAATGCCAAGATCCCCACCGGCGAGATCGAGGTGTTCATTCGCGACCTTGAGGTTCTCGGGGCCTCGGGCGAACTGCCGCTGATGGTGTTCGGCGATCAGGAATACCCCGAGGAAACCCGCCTGCGGTATCGTTACCTCGACCTGCGCCGCGAGGCGATGCAGACCAACATGACGCTGCGGTCGGATGTCGTGGCCTCGATGCGCCGCCGCATGTGGGACAAGGGCTTTCGCGAATACCAGACCCCGATCATCACAGCATCGTCGCCCGAAGGTGCGCGTGATTTTCTGGTGCCTTCGCGCCAGCATCCCGGCAAGTTCTATGCCCTGCCGCAGGCACCGCAGCAGTTCAAACAGCTGATCATGGTCAGCGGTTTTGACAAGTATTTCCAGATCGCGCCCTGTTTCCGTGACGAAGATCCGCGTGCCGACCGCTCGCCGACCGATTTCTATCAGCTTGACCTTGAAATGTCCTTTGTCGAACAACAGGATGTGTTCGACACGATCCAGCCGGTCATACAGGGCATTTTCGAGGAATTCGGCAAGGGCGCGGCGGTCGATGCCCATTGGCCGCATATCTCGTATCGTGACGCCGCACTCTGGTATGGCACTGACAAGCCCGACCTGCGCAACCCGATCAAGATGCAGGATGTCAGTGAGCATTTCCGCGGCTCGGGCTTTGCGATCTTCGCCAAGCTGCTGGAACAGGAAGGTACCGAAATCCGCGCCATTCCCGCCCCCACCGGCGGCAGCCGCAAATTCTGTGACCGGATGAACTCCTTCGCGCAGAAAGAGGGCCTGCCCGGCATGGGCTATATCTTCTGGCGCGAGGGGGAAAACGGTGTCGAGGCCGCGGGCCCGCTCGCCAAGAACATCGGCCCCGAGCGCACCGAGGCGATCCGCCTGCAACTTGGCCTTGGCAAGGGCGACGCGGCGTTTTTCCTTGGTGGCAAGCCGACGGTCTTTGAGCGGGTTGCGGGCAAGGCGCGCACCGTCATCGGCGACGAGCTTGGCCTGACTGATCAGAACCGGTTTGCCTTTGCCTGGATCGTCGATTTCCCGATGTACGAGGCCGATGAGGAAACCGGCAAGATCGACTTTAGCCACAACCCGTTCTCGATGCCCCAGGGCGGGCGCGAGGCGCTCAACGGCAATCCGCTTGAAGTGCTGGGCTATCAGTATGACCTGAGCTGTAACGGGTACGAGCTTATTTCCGGTGCGATCCGGAACCACAAGCTTGATACCATGATCAAGGCCTTCGAACTGGCGGGGTATGACGAGGCCGAGGTGCGCAAGCGCTTTGGCGGCATGGTCAACGCCTTTCAATACGGCGCGCCGCCCCACGGAGGCTGTGCGGCCGGGATTGACCGGATCGTGATGTTGCTGGCCGAAACCGCCAACATCCGCGAAGTGATCATGTTCCCGATGAACCAGCGCGCCGAAGACCTGATGATGGACGCGCCCTCTGATCCGACAAGCGATCAGCTGATGGAGCTTGGCCTGCGGGTCATCCCGCAGGACTAAGCCGTCAGTTACGCGGTAAAACGGGGGCTTTCCTTTGGCGCGGCATGGGTACATGCTTGCGCCAGAGGATTTATGTAAAAGGCTTTTTATGCTTCAAGAACGTTCCCTTGGCCCGAAGCTGCCCGATTGGAAGGAACCGCCCGTTCCCGAAGGCGTGCCGCTTGTCGGGCGATATGCGGCGCTCGAGCGGCTTGACGCCGACCGCCACGCCTCTGATCTGCACCGCGCCAATAGCGCCAGTGATGCGATCTGGGATTACCTTCCCTATGGTCCGTTTTCATCCGCGGCGCAATATCACCGCTGGGCGCGTCAGGTTGCGGTTGGGCAGGACCCGCTGTTTTACGCCATCACCAATCTGGAAACCGGCCAGTTGGGTGGCGTCGCCAGCTATCTTCGGATCACCCCGCAATCGGGCAGCATCGAGGTTGGGCACATCAATCTGTCGCCCTCGCTGCAACGCACCCGCGCGGCGACCGAGGCAATGTATCTGATGATGAAATGGGCGTTTGAGGCGGGGTATCGGCGCTATGAATGGAAATGCGACGCGCTCAACATGCCGTCGCGACGTGCGGCACAACGCCTTGGTCTGAGCTACGAGGGTATTTTCCGTCAGGCCACCGTGGTCAAGGGCCGCAATCGCGACACCGCCTGGTTCGCCGCGATTGATGCCGAGTGGCCCGCCCTCGACGAGGCCTTTCAAATCTGGCTGGCGCCGTCGAATTTCGATGCACAGGGCCAGCAACGCGAAAGCCTGAGCAGCCTGACCCGCCTAGTACGCGCTGCCGGTGATCCCGAGCAGGATTAGGGCAGGGCGCCTATGCCTTAGATCGCCAGCCGGTTTTGAAGGCGCTTTTCAATCAGCCCGACGATCGGCGCCACGGCATCCGTCCCCGCCGTGCCGCCAAGCCGCCTTGCCGCCGCCGCGAGGGCACTGTCCCCGGCCGATTGTGCCACGCCTTCGAGAAACTGCGCGATATAGGCCTGCACCGGCGCGTCATGCCCGCCATCCAGAAGGTTGAGCACATGTTCTAGATCATCGCGGTACGCCAGCGGGTCCGGGTTTATCCTTTCGGTGGTGATCCCATAGGGGCCGTTCGGGCGGCGGTCGGCCGGAATATGACACAGGATCTTTTGCTGAAATGTGCCCAGGCTGGTTATCGGCTTGAGCAGGAAACCATCCGCCCGGCCCCGAGCACGCCATGTTCGGTCCTGGCGTCACCACTTGTGCCAAGAATCACGCCGACGCGCGGTGCGGCGCGATCCAGCTCTTTGATAAGCTCGGCCCCGGATCCATCAGGAAGTCCAAGATCAATGATCGCCACCGAGGGGCGATAAACCCGAAGATGTCGGCGCGCCGAGCGCAGGCAATCCGCCCGCCTGATCCGCGCCCCGCTGCGCAGGCACATCAGGCGCAGCGCTTCGCTGGCATAGCGGCTGTCTTCTACGGCGAGAACCGTCATCCCCAAAAGCGGGCGGCTGCTGGTGGGTGTGCGCTGTGGCGCAAGGCTGTCGAGATCACTCATCGGGCTGATCCTTTGTTGAACCGGGTCCGCACAGGATTACGTAGGGATGGTGAATCCGGCGTTAATGCGCGGGTTGCGTCCCCCTGTCGCTTGTCAGCGGACCTTCGCGCCCCCATAACACCCCCAGACCAGATGAAAGGAACCAGCCATGATCGGACGCCTCAATCACGTTGCCATTGCCGTGCCGGATCTGACCGCCGCTGCCGAGCAATACCGCACGGCGCTGGGCGCCAAGGTGGGGGCGCCGCAGGATGAACCTGACCACGGGGTCACGGTTATCTTTATCGAATTGCCCAATACAAAGATCGAATTGCTTTATCCATTGGGTGAAAACAGCCCGATCAACGGGTTTCTGGAAAAGAACCCGGCCGGAGGGATTCACCATATCTGTTACGAGGTTGATGACATCCTCGCCGCCCGCGATCAGCTGTTGAAAACTGGCGCTCGGGTTCTTGGTACGGGCGAGCCCAAGATTGGCGCCCATGGCAAGCCGGTGCTGTTCCTGCACCCCAAGGATTTCAACGGCTGCCTTGTCGAGTTGGAGCAGGTCTGATGGGAATCACCTCGGGCATCGTTCTTTTCGCGGTGATCTGGTTCATGACATTTCTGGTCGTGATCCCGATTCGCATTCAAACTCAGGGCGACCTCAACGAGGTCGTGCCCGGCACCCATGCCGGATCACCCGAACATCACCACCTGCGCAAAAAGGCCTGGATCACCACCGGGGTCAGTGTCGTGCTCTGGGCAATTATCGGCGGTACGATCCTGTCGGGTGCCATCACCGTGCGCGATCTCGATATGTTTAACCGGATGGGGCAGGACCAGAGCGCGCCGCAATAGCGTGATAGATATGGGTAAAGGTCGCCGCGCCCAGGATCGGGATCACCAAGTTTACCAGCGGAAGCGATAGCGGCATCGCCATAAGTGTGCCCGCCGCCCAGATCGTAAGCCGGTTCTTGCGCCGCATTTCCCTGGCGCGGGCACGCCCGATCCGACGCATTGCGGCGAGTTGGAAATATTCCATCCCAAGCAAATACCCGTTCAGCCCCCAGAAAATGAAAAGCGCGAAGGGCGTGAAGATCACATAGGCGATCAGTGCCACCAGGTTGGCCCCGATCAGGACGCCAAGAAAATTCACCGTATCGCGAAACGCCTCGCCAAGTGGCACTTTGCGCGCTGCGCCAAGCCCGCTGTAATGGCGATCCTCGACCGCCTGCGCGACCTCATCAAGAAACATCGAGGTGATGGCCGAGGCGACCGGCACCATCAGGAACGCCGACAGCACCATCATAAGCAAAAAGCTGCTCCAACCCAGAAGATCGTTAAGCCAAGTCACCTCGCCTATAAAAGGCAGTGTGCTCGTGTCCCCGACAAGGACCTGGATCAGCCCCAGAAACAGCGCATAGGCGGCGACCAATAGCGCCAGCGTCAGCCCGACACCGATGAGCAGGACACGTTGGAAGCGGCGGTCGCCAATCTGTGACAGGGCTTTGAAAAAGCTCGTGAATATCATGCCGAAACCCAGGTCGTGATCTGGTCCAGATCCGGGCGCGGCCGCTCTGGCGGCACGCTTGCCTCGGTGCCGATATGGATGAAACCGGCGATCCGCTCGGACGGGGCAAGCCCCAGGGCGGCCTCGGCAAAGCCCCGGTCATGGCTGGCCCATCCGCTTAGCCAATTGGCGCCCCAGCCCGCCGCCAGTGCTGCGTTCAAAAGCCCAAGACACACACAGCCCGCCGAATAGGTCTGTTCGATGGCGGGAACCTTCTCGGATGGCTTTTGCACTTCGATCACGGCCACCGCCAGATGCGCCATGTCGAACTGACCCCGCGCCTTGGCGATATCCTCGGGTGATTTGCCAAGCCGTGCGCCGACACCCTCAATCAGCCCCGCGATCCGCAACAGCGCGCCGCGCTCCAGCACGACAAAGCGCCAGGGTTCCAGTTTGCCGTGATCCGGGCTTCGGGCGGCAGCGCTCAGAAGCGGGCGCAACTCGGCGCGCCCCGGCACCGGCAGAACAAGCGTCTTGGCAGGACGCGAGCGGCGGCTTTGCAGAAATTCAAGGGCGACTGGGTTCGGGCTTGGCATGGCAACCTTTCAACTTGATTGTGGCTTACATGTCGGCAAGCCGGGCACCGGGGTCAAGGGGCAGGGCCTTTAAAACCGCTTGGAACGCGTGACGCCAGCGGGTAATCAAGGCCATGGATATCCCCGATCTAAGTCACCTTGCCAGCACCGGCACCCAGATCGCCCTGCGCGTGACACCCAAGGCGTCGCGCAACCGCATAACGGCCGAGGCGGATCATCTCCGGGTTTATGTCACCACCGTTCCCGAGGACGGCAAGGCCAATGCCGCCGTGCAAAAGCTGTTGGCCAAGGCGCTTGGCCTGCCCAAGACGCGCCTGCGCCTTATCCGCGGGCAAACCTCTCGCGACAAGGTGTTCGAGGTAGAGTAGATAAGGTTTCCATTGCATGATGGCGCAGGTCTAAACGCGCCGTTTCTTCGTGCAATTCAGCCAAGGATGACCGATGATAGTTTTACGGGAAGAGGCGTTATGCTTTGTCCTCCAGCGTCGGCAGCTTGTGCTCGACCGAAACGCCGGGACCATTCTCCGGCTCGTGTTCCCATTCGCTGATCCACTTTTGGGCATCTTCCAACTCGTTCATGTGAAATAGCGCGACCGGGCAACTAATAAGTGGTGCAAAGGTTTTGACTCCCAGGCGTAGCCAGACATTATCAGTCACAACCGCCACACCGGCCATCTCGCGCATATGCAGGAAACCGAACTTGGTGTCGTCCCAGGCGGCACCAGTGGAGTATCCGGAAAAGTCGTCGCCAAACACGCAGAGGAGTTTCACCTTGCCCTCCTGCCGGACCATTTCTTCAAATTTCGGTATCAATACGGTTTCATAATCTTGTCTGGTCAGCGTGCCATGCGCGGAGACCGCCAATACGTCAGCAGCATATCCATCCAGAATCTCGAAATTTTGCGCCGCGTTTGTCACCTTGCTCTCCCGTCGAATGCGGCCCGTATTAAAAAGCTCTCTTTCAGTGGGAACCTGTCTCGGGCACGGATTGTTCAGTCCAAGGGTATCAGTCGCGACATGGTGCAGAATTGATATATCGCAAGTGCCGTTTCATCCGCTCGGCAGCGAGAAGTGCAATCGTGAAACCGGCCTCTTACGCTACACGTCAGCCATTTGTCGGACGTCGCGTACATGTTGGGCAATCTCGCGTAAATGGCGCTCGTCCGTTCCACAGCAACCGCCGAAAATATCCATATGCGGAAGGCGCCTTGCAACATCAGCCATTTGTTCGCCCAACTCTTGCGGATCGCCATCCTCGAGATGCCCAAGCTTGCACAGTGCGATCTTTTCCATCGCCGAGGCATTGGGGCGGATACATCTTAGACGACCTTGCCACGCACCCCCATCCAGGGCCGGTTCGAATTCCATAGGATGCGAGCAATTACAGGCAAAAAAATCCGGACCCGCGTCAGTCTGCCTGTCGATTTCGGTAATAGCCTCGCTAAGGGTCGGCCCCGATTTCAACTTGCAGGTGCTGTCCAGTGTCAGGCCCATTGCAAGCGGCAATCCCGCCGATTTTGCGGCTCGGGCCAGGCCGACCGCTTCGGGAACATTGTTGAATGTCATTGCCCAGGCCATATCGACCTGAGCCTGTTTGAGGGTTTCCAGTTGAACCGAATGATACTCTTCAGCCTCATCGGCCGTGATTTCACGGTTTAACGAATAGGCGTCACCGCGCGGACCGATCGTTCCTGAAATATATATCTTTTCGATATGCGCCTCATATTCGCGGGCAAGGTCACGCAGAAAATCAATGCTTCGGTGCTGCATCGTGGCCAGACCCTCTTTCGAGTAGCCAAGAAGGTCACCCCAATCGGGGCTTGCGCGGTAATCAAGCCCGTTCATGACAACGCAGAACCCTGTTTCGGCGGCGACGGCCAACATCCGCCTCCAGATGCCTTTCATGGCCTCCAGCGCCGCAGGGTCATCCAGAAGAGGAAACATCGCAAACTGCGGTAGTTCGAACCCGTCCTTGTACATGATCTCTGTTTCGACCCCACCTTCGGTTAAATAAAGGCGGCCATTGCCTTGAGGTGGAAAAATGGATTTTGCCATAGTCTGTCCCTCCCTTAGCTATGATCAATATGCTAGGCTCAGGCCCGAATTCAGTCAAATCAGGCCTGACGTCCAGGATATGTGTCATGGCGGATTGGCGGGAAATGTCCTCAATATCGGCGGCTCAGGGCCTGTGGATGGCCGCTTTGTTTTGCGCACCAGCCATGTGCACTGGCAAGAACCGTGTTCCGGCTTAAGCTTAGGCCACACCCGCGCGCAGAGCGTCATGGATATGCACCAGGCCCTGCAACTGACCTTTATCATCCACCGCGAAAAGCGCGCTGATCTTATGGGCATTCATCACGCCAAGCGCCTCTGACAGCAGGGCATCGGGTGAAATGCTGCGCGGATTATAGGTGGCAATCTCGCCGGCTGTGCGGCTCATCAGCTGATCCAGATTGCGCCGCAAATCGCCATCCGTGATCACCCCTTTAAGCTTGCCATTCTCGACCAGTGCCGCCACACCAAACCCCTTGGCTGTCATCTCAAGCAGGGTTTCGCCCATCCCCGTCCCGGTCGCGACGACCGGCAGGGCGTCGCCCCTGTGCATGACCGACGACACCTTAAGCAATTGCGCCCCAAGCGTGCCACCGGGATGAAAGGCCAGGAAATTCTCGCGCTCAAACCCGCGCATCCGCATCATGGCCACCGCCAGGGCATCGCCAAGCGCCAGCGTGCAGGTCGTGCTTGTGGTCGGCGCCATGCCAATCGCACAAGCCTCGGGGGCATCGGGCAACTCAAGCAGGTGGTCGGCCTGCTGCGCCAGGGTGCTGTCGGCTTTCTTGGTGATAGCCACCAGGGGGATCGCAAAGCGCCGGGTATGGGCAATGATATCGGCGAGCTCGCGGGTCTCGCCGGAATTGGAAATAAGGATCACCGCGTCCTGAGCGGTGATCATGCCAAGGTCGCCATGGCTCGCCTCGCCGGGATGTACATATTGCGCCGGCGTGCCGGTGCTGGCCATGGTCGCGGCGATCTTGGCGGCAATATGCCCCGACTTGCCCATGCCCGACACGATGACGCGGCCACGCACCTGCAACAGCTCGGTGATCACCTGGTCAAAGCGTTCCGGCAGCCCGTCGCGCAGCGTGTTCAACGCCTCTGCCTCGATCCGAAGGACCTCTCGGGCAATCTGGGTCGGCGTTTGGCTTGCAGTCATGGCAGGACTCCTCTTTGGCGGGTTGATACAGCGCCCCGGACCCAAGGCCAAGCCCTCGCCGCGGGCGACGCATTTTGCGGCTGGTCAGACTGTGCGACCCACTTTAACGTCGCGCCCATGAACGCCGATATTCAGATCCTCGATAGCCGCTATGCCTGGACACGTCTTGCCGTGTCGCTGCTGATTGCCATGGTGGGCAATGTCGGCATGTGGTCGATCATCGTGGTGATGCCCGCGATGCAGGTTGAATTTGGGGTCGATCGAGCGGCGGCATCGCTGCCCTACACGATGACCATGGTGGGCTTTGCTATCGGAAATTTCGGCATTGGACGGATCGTCGACCGCTTTGGCATCTCGACCGCCTTGTGTGGCGCGGCAATGCTTATCGCGACCGCCACCGGCCTGGCGGCGATCAGCCCCTCAGTGGTGGTTCTGGCCGGGCTGCAAATCCTGATCGGATTTGGCACCGCAGCAAGCTTTGGCCCGCTCATCGCCGATGTGTCGCTCTGGTTCGTGCGCCGCCGCGGCATCGCCGTGGCGATCACCGCAAGCGGCAATTACCTGTCGGGTGCGATCTGGCCGGTGATCCTTGCAGGGATCCTGGCCAATCAGGGCTGGCGCGCGGTCTATCTGGTGCTGGCGGTGGTGACGATTGTGACTGTGATCCCGCTTGCCCTGCTCCTGCGTCGCCGGGTGCCGCTGGCGGCGCGGGTGCATGCCGACACCCTCTCAAGTGCGCGGGCGGGCGCCGCAGGCATAGCGCCGCGCACCCTGATGCTGATGCTCGGGCTGGCGGGGGTCGGGTGCTGCGATGCAATGTCGATGCCGCAAGTC
>NZ_CAJXIP010000029.1 GCF_913054395.1 uncultured Roseovarius sp. | reverse complement strand
AAAATATCCGGATTATCGGCAAGTTTTGCCCCGCGGCGGGTTTTGACATGGGTCACGAAGGCCTCGTGGATATCTTCCAGGATACCCTTGAGCCGGGTCACGTCCTCGGGCTTTTCGGGCAGGAAGGGGTCAAGCATGCTTTTGGATTTCCCAGAGGTGTGGACCCGCCGCTCGATCCCCTGCCGCGACAGCAGGACCTGCGCGCCGAACCCGGCCGAAATCACCCCGATCGAGCCAAGAACCGACGAGGGATCGGCCCAGATATCATCGGCGGCGGTCGCAAGCCAATAGCCCCCCGATGCGGCGACATCCTCGACAAAGGCATGTACGGGGATGTCCTTTTCCTCGGCCAGCCGACGAATGCGCGCGGCAATCAGCGAGGATTGCACCGGCGAGCCACCCGGCGAGTTGATCACAAGCGCCACCGCGACCGGTTTGCCTTTGGAAAACGCCTTTTCAATGATCGGGCCAAGGGACTCGTCATTCAACTGGCTGCGCCCGCCCGCGCCGATTGTACCGGCAAGACGAATGACCGCGACAGTCGGTTTGCGGTTCAGAAAGGGGATCAGATGTTTCATATTGCCCGATGTAGAGTGCCGGGGCGCGACAAACAAGGCAGGGCAGCACAGTGGGTGCGTCACCCGCCACAATTGCGGCGGGGACGGGGTAAAAAGATCACGCTGAAAGCGGTCAGGATTTGATCCGGTATCCGGTCCTGAAGATCAGCCAAACCGCCGCAAGGCAGAGTGCGAAGAACACGCCGATTGCCGCGAGGCTAACGCCGATGGCCACATCCGCCGTGCCGAAGAACGACCAGCGAAACCCCGAGATCAGATAGACCACCGGGTTGAACAGGGTCACCGTCTGCCAGGCGGGGGGCAGCATCGAGATCGAATAGAACGACCCGCCAAGGAAGACGAGCGGGGTGATCACCAGAAGCGGGATAAGCTGAAGCTGTTGGAAATTCTCGGCCCAGATGCCGATGATGAAGCCGAACAGGGAAAACGACAGGCAGATCATCACCAGAAAGGCGATCATCGCAACCGGGTGCTGAATGTCGAGATCGACAAACATCTGTGCCGTGATCAGGATCACCACGCCGATCATCAAGGCCTTGGTTGCCGCCGCGCCGACATAGCCGATCACGATCTCAAGAAAGTTGACCGGGGCCGAAAGCAGCTCGAAAATCGTGCCGATGAATTTCGGGAAGTAGATCCCGAAAGAGGCATTGCTGATCGCTTGGGTCATTACGCTCAGCATGATCAGACCGGGCACGATGAAGGCACCGTAAGCGACGCCTTCGACCTGCTCTATCCGGCTTCCGATGGCGGCGCCGAAGACCACGAAATAAAGTGAGGTCGAGATCACCGGTGACAGCAGGCTTTCCATGACGGTTCGGAAAAACCGCTTCATTTCATAGACATAAATCGCCCATATCGCGTGCAGGTTCATTGCGCATCCTCTTGCACCAGCCCGACGAAAATCTCTTCGAGGCTGCTTTGACGGGTTTCGATATCGCGCAGCGACAGGCCCTCTTTGGCCAGGGCCTGAAGCAGGCGGGTGATGCCGGTGCCATCGCCTTGGGTGTCGTAATGGTATTTCAGTGCCTGACCGTCACCGGTCAGTTCAAGGTGATAATCCTGCAAGGCGTCGGGCACCCGATCAACCGGCGCTGAGAGGTCGATGCGCAGGGTCTTGCGACCCATGCGGCGGATCAGGTCGGCCTTGTTCTCGACCAGGAGGATTTCGCCTTTGTTGATCACCGCGATGCGGTCGGCGATGGCCTCGGCCTCTTCGATGTAATGGGTGGTCAGGATGATGGTGACGCCCTCGGCCTTGAGGCCCTCGACCACCTGCCACATGTCGCGGCGCAATTCGACATCGACGCCGGCTGTCGGCTCATCCAGAAACAGAACGCGCGGCTCGTGACAGAGCGCCTTGGCAATCAGCACCCGGCGTTTCATCCCGCCGGATAGTTCGCGAATGCGGCTGTTGCGTTTGTCCCAAAGCGACAATTGTCGCAAAATCCGCTCGATCAACGCACCGTCATGCGGTTTGCCAAAAAGGCCGCGGGAAAAGCGCACCGTGTTGACCACCTTTTCAAACGGCTCAAGCGCAAGCTCTTGCGGCACAAGCCCGATCATCTCGCGCGCCGCACGATAGCCGGTCACGATATCGTGGCCGCCAACCGAGGCGCTGCCGCCGGTCGGGGTGGTGATGCCGCAGAGCGCGGATATAAGCGTGGTCTTGCCCGCGCCATTGGGGCCCAGAAGGGCAAGGATTTCACCCTCTTCAATCGACAGGGACACGCCGCGAAGCGCCTCGAACCCGCCTTTATAGACCTTGCGCAGGTCATCCACTTTTACAATCGGTGCCATTCTGACCCTCTTTCGCAGTTGTGGCGAACCTAGGCTTTTGGCCATAATGTGCAACATCCCATGGCGCAGAGTGATCTGTGCAGATTTGCGCTATATGCCTTGCCGGTGTCGTGATTTTGACCAATTTCAAACAGCATGTCTTGGTCTTTTGCCCGCAATCGCCTAGACGACTTCGCCTGCCACCCCGGATCATGAGGTGACCCTGAAATGCTCAAACCCGTGTTCGCCCTTGTTATGACCGCATTTGCATTGCTTGGCTGCACCGAAAGTGTGATCCGAGACACGCCATCGCGGATTTTGCTGATGGGCGATTCGCTTTTGGCGGTGCATGGAATGACGGGGCATTCCGTGGCCAACGGGGTTGAGCGCACCCTGAAAGAACCGGTTGTCGATCGCGCCGTGTCGGGCGCGCGGTTCCTCTATCGCCTGCCGATTTCCGGGGCGGCGGGTCTGAGCATTCCCAAGCAATACCGCGTCGGGGAATGGGATTGGATCATACTGAACGGTGGCGGCAACGACATCTTGTTCGGCTGTGGCTGTGGGGCCTGCGGGCGCAGGATGGATAAGCTGATCAGCGAGGATGGCAGGCGCGGTGCGATCCCCGGCTTTGCCTCAAGGATGCGGGCGACAGGCGCACAGGTGATTTACGTGGGTTACATGCGCACGCCGGGTGTCACCTCGCCGATCGAGGGCTGTACCGATGAGGGCGACGAGATGGATCGCCGCGCTGCGCGGCTGGCGGCGCTTGACCGGGGTGTGCATTTCCTGTCGCTGGCCGATCTGGTGCCGCATGGCGACCGAAGCTATCACGGCATCGACCTTATTCACCCATCGCCCAAGGCAAGCGCCGCAATTGGTGAGCGCATTGCCCGGATCATCGCGCAAAGCGAGGCGCGCCGCTAGCTGATCAACCGTTTCAGCCAGCCTTTCTTTTCCGCCTCCGGGGCGTCGTCCTCTTCCTTGGGGCCCTCAAGCACCTCTTCAAAACGGCTAAAGAACTGTTCTGCCATCTTCTTGGCAAACCCGTCGACGATGCGGCTTCCAAGCTGGGCAAGCTTGCCACCGACCTTGGCCTCGACCTCATAGATCAGGCGGGTGCCGGTTTCGCTATCTTCCAGCCGCACATTGGCGCCGCCCTTGGCAAAGCCGGCAGCCCCGCCCTTGCCTTCGCCGGTCAGGGTCAGGCTTTCCATTTCCACCATGTTCGACAGGGTCACGGTGCCCTTGAACGTGGCTTTGACCGGGCCGACCTTTTGCACGACCAGCGCGTCAAACCCGTCTTCGGGCGTGCCGGTCACCTCTTGCGCGCCGGGCACGCATTCCTTGAGAACCTCGGGGCTAAGCAGGGCCGCCCACACCGTTGCGCGATCTGCCTTGATATCGCGCTCGTCACTCATCTGCATTGGTATCGCTCCTTGCCTTGCGGGGATTGCTCAAACCCTAGCGCAGGGTTGGCGTGTCGCCAAGAGAACTGCAAGCTCTGGCGGCGCAAAGGTGGCTGGCACCTTCGTGTCTGTCTGCGTAATCTGGGGCAAATCGGAAAGGGACAGGGCATGCTATCGGGTATTCGCGTGATCGAGATCGAGGGATTGGGCCCCGCGCCCTTTGCGGCGATGATGCTGGCCGAACTTGGGGCCGAGGTGATCGTGATCCACCGCCCCGGCAAAGGCAGCTTTGTCGCCGGGGAGCGCAACTTGCTGGACCGGGGCAAACGCTCGATCACGCTTGATCTCAAGGACCCTGCCGATCTTGAGGTGGCAAAGGCGCTTGTCATACGCGCGGATGCTCTGATCGAGGGGTTTCGCCCCGGTGTGATGGAGCGGCTTGGCCTTGGTCCCGAAGAGATGCAGCGCGCCAACCCAAGGCTGGTTTATGGCCGCATGACCGGCTGGGGCCAGGATGGGCCGCGTGCCCAGACGTCGGGGCATGACCTTAATTACATCGCCACCTCTGGCGCGCTTTGGTATGCTGGCGCCCCCGGCACCCCGCCCCAGACGCCGCCGACGCTGGTCGGCGATGTGGGCGGTGGTGCGCTTTATCTTGTGGCCGGGGTGCTTGCGGGTCTGTTAAAGGCCGGGCGCACCGGGGTTGGCACGGTGGTCGATGCGGCGATTGTCGATGGGTCGGCGCACATGATGGCGCTTTTGATGTCGATGGCCCCGAGCGGACATTTGCGTACAGAGCGGGGTCAAAGCCTGTTGGACGGGCCGCATTGGTCGCGGGTCTATCGCTGTCATTGTGGCGGATATCTGAGCGTGCAATGCCTTGAGCCACAGTTCTACGCCGAGTTCCTGCGGCTTCTCGGGCTTGAAGACCTCCCTGTTTTTGCCGCGCAGCATGACCGTTCTGCCTGGCGCGAACAGGGGGCGGCGCTTGAGGCGATCTTTGCGCAACACCCTCTAAGCCATTGGGCGGAGGTGTTTGCCGGGTCCGACGCTTGCGTGGCGCCGGTCTTGTCGCCCCAAGAGGCCGCGACCGAGGCCCATATGGCCGCGCGTGCGGTCTGGCGGCATGAGGGGGATGACGTGAACCCCGCCCCGGCGCCGCGGTTTGACGGATCGGTGCGCCAGGTGTCGCCGCCCCCCCTGCGCGGGGCGCAGAATGAAGAGATCAGGGCCTGGCTGGCGTCCGAGGCCTGACGGATTTGCCTAATCGACCCGGCGCACCAAAAGCTGATTGCCGGGGCCTGATTTGGTCTCGAACACCTTCAGTTCCTTGATCAGGTCACTGAGCTTTTTCTTGCCATAGCTACGGGTGTCAAAATCGGGCTTGTCGGCCTGTATCTGCTGGCCAATGCGGCCAAGCGGATACCATTCATCGTCAAGGTCGATCTTTTCCATAGCCTCGAATATCAGCCCGCGCGCGGCGGTCATGGTCTGAACGTCCATCGTCGGCGCGGGCGCGCTTTGCGGGGCGTCCTCTGAGCTTTGATAGATGTTCTCGATGGCGACAAAGCGGTTGCAGGCATTCTTGAGCGCATCCGGCGCCTTGGCCTCGCCAATGCCGATGACGGTCAGGCCCTGTTCGCGGATGCGGCTGGCTAGGCGGGTGAAATCGCTGTCGGATGAGACGAGGACAAAGCCGTTGAAATGGCCCGCATGCAGGATGTCCATCGCGTCAATCACCAGGCCGATATCGCTGGCATTCTTGCCTTTGGTGTTGGCGGTTTGCTGATGCTGGACAAGGCCGAGTTCCTGTGCCGTCTTGGTCCAGCCGGACAGTTGCTGGCTTGACCAGTCGCCATAGACCCGGCGCAATCCCGGCTCGCCATAGCTCGTGACCTCTTTCAGGATCGCGCGGGCGTATTTGGCGGGGACATTGTCGGCGTCGATCAATACCGCAAGAAGCGGGGTCTTTGGGTCGGGCATGGTCGATCTCCTGTGCTGGATTCAGTCATGCCCGATCCGGGCCGGGTGTGAAACCCTTTTGCGGTGTGTATTTACCCCGGCGCTTAGGTCGCGAGGGCGAGCTTGTCTTGCGTCCTGGTGTCAAAATCTGACGCGTCATGGCGCTCGTGAAGCTGCATGTGCGGCTCGCCAAAGCTTCGGTTGACCATGCGCCCGCGCTGCACGGCCGGGCGGGCGTCTATCTTTTCCGCCCAGGCCATGACGTGCTTGTAGGTTTTCACGTCAAGGAAGGTGGCGGCGCTGTACAGGCGGCCAAGAACAAGCTGACCGTACCACGGCCAGATCGCCATATCGGCAATCGAATAGGAATCGCCCGCGATATAGGGCCGGCTGGCCAGTTGCCGGTCCAGTACGTCAAGCTGGCGCTTGGCCTCCATCGCGAAACGGTTGATCGGGTATTGCCATTTTTCCGGCGCATAGGCGTAGAAATGGCCAAAGCCGCCACCCAGATAGGGCGCGCTGCCCATTTGCCAGAACAGCCAGTTGAGCGTTTCGGTGCGCTCCGGGCCGCTGGCGGGCAGGAAAGCCCCAAATTTCTCGGCCAGATGCATAAGGATCGAACCGCTTTCGAACACCCGCAGCGGGGCATCGCCAGTGCGATCCATCAACGCCGGGATTTTCGAGTTGGGGTTGATCTCGACAAAGCCGCTCGCGAACTGATCGCCCTTGCCGATGTCGATGCGCCAGGCGTCATATTCGGCATCGTGACCGGCGGCGAGCAGTTCCTCGAACATGATCGTCACCTTGACCCCGTTGGGTGTGGCCAGCGAGTAAAGCTGAAACGGGTGCTTGCCGACCGGCATCTCCTTGTTATGGGTGGCCCCGGCGACGGGGCGGTTGATCGAAGCGAATTTGCCGCCTGATTCAGTCTCCCATGTCCAGACCTCGGGGGGGGTGTATGTGTCACTCATATCTATATTCCTTACTCCGATTCAGGCGAAATTTAAGCAGTCAAAGTCTGCGCACAATGCGTAACGCCGCACAGGGGGCTGTGCGGCGTTGCATTCATCACGATGGCAGGGGTGGCGCGTCAGTAGACCACGACAGAGCGAATGGATTCGCCTGCGTGCATCATCTCGAAGCCCTTGTTGATATCGTCGAGCGCAAGGGTGTGGGTGATCATCGGGTCGATTTCGATCTTGCCGTCCATGTACCAGTCAACGATTTTCGGCACATCGGTGCGCCCGCGCGCGCCGCCGAATGCAGTTCCGCGCCAGCTGCGGCCGGTGACAAGCTGGAACGGGCGGGTCGAGATTTCGGCGCCTGCGGGTGCGACCCCGATCACGATGCTTTCGCCCCAGCCCTTGTGCGCCGCTTCAAGTGCCGTGCGCATCACGCCGACATTGCCGGTCGCGTCAAAGGTGTAATCCGCACCACCCCCGGTCAGCTCGACCAGATGCGCCACAAGATCGCCCGACACCTCCGAGGGGTTTACGAAATCGGTCATGCCAAAGCGCGTCGCCATCTCGACCTTGGCAGGGTTCAGGTCAACGCCCACGATCTGATCCGCGCCCGACAGGCGCAGGCCCTGGATTACGTTCAGGCCGATGCCGCCAAGCCCGAACACGATGCTGCGATTGCCAAGCTCTGCCTTGGCGGTGTTGATCACCGCGCCAATGCCGGTGGTCACGCCGCAGCCGATATAGCAAATCTTGTCGAAGGGTGCGTCCTTGCGCACCTTGGCAAGCGCGATCTCGGGAAGGACCGTGTGATTGGAGAACGTCGAACAGCCCATGTAGTGCAGGATCGGCGTGCCATCGAGCATCGAAAACCGGCTGGTGCCGTCGGGCATCACACCTGCGCCTTGCGTGGCGCGGATTTTCTGGCAGAGGTTGGTTTTCGGGTTAAGGCAATACTCGCATTCTCGGCATTCGGGCGTGTAAAGCGGAATGACGTGATCGCCAGGCTTCAGGCTGGTGACGCCAGGGCCGACCTCAAGCACGACGCCCGCGCCCTCATGCCCGAGAATGGCCGGAAACGCCCCTTCAGGATCGGCGCCGGACAGGGTGAAATCATCGGTATGGCAAAGCCCGGTGGCCTTGATCTCTACCAGAACCTCACCCGCCTTCGGGCCCTCAAGGTTCACCTCCATGATCTCCATGGGTTGACCGGCAGCAACGGCAACGGCGGCTCTTGTGCGCATTGGATGTTCCTTTTGTTTTATTTGCCCAACCATGCGGCATGTGTGCAGTGGTTTCAATATCGGGGTGGTGGCCAGATTGATCAGGCTGGTGTTTTCGTGGAAATTAAGGGTTCTCTTTGCGATGCGTCCGACGGCGATCCAGACAGGTGGTGCCGACTTTCACTAGTAGGCCGCGTAGCGCCTCGATGCTTTCGGTGTCAAGGGCAAGACATGAACCACCCGCAATGCTGGCTGGATGATTCCGATGGCGCTACGGGGCGCGCGATTACCGGCAGGTGGTTATCGCGCGCGGCGAGGCGCTTTGACTTTATTACGCTTACGGGGTCAAGGCGTTTCCGGGCTGGTTTTGTCAGGGACGGCTTGCCTTCATGCGGGGGCCAGAAAATTCACCGAATTTTCTGAGGCATTTTCTTTTAGAAAGAAAATGGACCCGGCGCGGTGGTGCGCGAATTCGCTTGATTCGCGAGGGGTTTGGGGCGACTCTATAGTTATGACCTTTCAGTCTTTCAGCCCGATCCAAATGTCTGGCACCCAGACGCAGGTGGCGTTTCATCGCACCGAACTGGCGATTATCCTGTCGCTTTACGGGCGTATGGTCGCCGCCGGGGAATGGCGTGATTACGGTATTTCCTGCCTCCGCGATCTGGCAGTATTTTCTATTTTTCGACGCACTGCGGAAAATCCGCTTTACCGGATCGAAAAGCGTCCCAAGCTGCGTGCCAGACAGGGGCAATATGCGGTGGTCGGCATCGACGGGCAGATTTTGAAGCGCGGCAACGATCTAAAGGCCGTGCTGCGGGTGCTGGAACGCAAGCTTATCCGCGCCGTGGACTGATCCTGTGACGCCCATAGAGACAGAAGGATCGACGGCGCGCGCGGAATTGCGTCTGCGGCTGGTGTTCGGCGAGGGCGCGATGATCGGGCCGGGCAAGGCCGACCTGCTTGAATTGATCGCGCAGACCGGATCAATCTCGGCCGCAGGCCGGGCCATGAACATGAGTTACAAACGCGCCTGGATGCTGGTCGAGACAATGAATGCGATGTTTCGCGCGCCGGTCGTGCAAAGCGCGCGTGGCGGCGCCAAGGGCGGCGGCGCCGTTCTCACCGAGACCGGGGCAGAGGTATTGCGCCATTACCGCGCGCTGGAGAGGCGGTGCGCCGATCTCGGCGGGGCAGAGATTGCGGCGATCACCGCCCTGCTTGGCGATATGTCGGACGAAAAATAACGCTTGTCTTTGGACTGTTTGCACACGATATTTCCGCGCGAACATAACGAAACCGGAAAAGGGCCTGCCATGCGCGCCGCAGCCGCGATCTTGCGCCGTCTCTGTGTGCTGTTGGTGCTTGGCGATGGCATCGCTGCGGCCAGGGCCGAGACCGCAACCGTTGCGGTTGCGACGAATTTCGCCAAAGCCGCCGAGCAGCTGATCGCCGGGTTCGAGGCGCAGACCGATCACCGGATCACGCTGGTCACCGGCTCTACCGGCAAGCTTTTCGCACAGATCATCGAGGGCGCGCCATTTGATGCCTTTCTCGCCGCTGATCAGGCCCGCCCGGCGCGGCTTGAGGCCGAAAACCGCGCTGTTGCGGGCGCGCGGTTCACCTATGCCAAGGGGCAGCTGGTGCTTTGGAGTGCGACACCCGGTTTCATCAAACCCGATGGTGCGGCGGCGCTCCGGGCCGGGGATTTTACACATCTGGCCATCGCCAACCCCGATCTGGCGCCCTACGGTCTGGCGGCGAAACAGGCCTTGCAGGGGCTTGATCTGTGGGATGCGCTCAGGCCGAAACTGGTGATGGGGCAGAATATCGGACAGGCGTTTTCCATGGTCGCAACGGGCAATGCCGAACTGGGGCTGGTGGCAAAATCCTATGCGGTCTCAAATCGCAATCGTGAATCGGGGCACCATTGGGATGTGCCCGAGGCCCTCTATGATCCGATCCGGCAGGATGCCGTTCTGCTTCGTGAAGCCAATGTAGCCGCGCGCGATTTTCTGGCCTATCTCAAGGGGGGCGAGGCGCGTTTGCTGATTCAGGACCATGGCTATCATGTGGAGTGAGGGCGCAGGGTTTCCCGATCTGACGCCGCTCTGGCTGACGATCCGGCTGGCGGGGATAAGCGTGGTCATCCTGCTGATCGTCGGCACGCCGCTGGCGTGGTGGCTGGCGCAGACCAAAAGCCGCCTCAAGGTCGCGGTCGAGGCGATTACCGCCCTGCCTCTGGTGTTGCCGCCGACGGTTCTGGGGTTTTACCTTTTGGTTCTGCTCAGCCCCAACAGCATGCTTGGTGGGGCCTGGCGCGATGTGACCGGCACGGCGCTTACGTTTACGTTCACCGGGCTTGTGGTGGCCTCGGTGCTTTATTCGCTGCCGTTCACGGTGCAGCCGCTTCAGGCCAGTTTCGAGGCGATAGGGCGCCACCCGATGGAGGCGGCGGCGACCCTTGGGGCCGGGCCGACAGATCGGTTTTTCACCGTCGCCACACCGCTTGCTCTGCGCGGATACCTGACCGCGATGGTGCTTAGCTTTGCGCATACGCTTGGCGAATTCGGCGTGGTTTTGATGGTGGGCGGCAATATTCCGGGCCAGACCAAGGTCATCTCCATCGCGATTTACGAACAGGTCGAGACATTGGAATATGCGCAGGCGCATCTTTTATCGGCGATCCTTCTGGGGATTTCCTTTGTCGTGCTTGTCGCGGTCTATGCGGCCAACCGTCGCTTTCCGGTGCACGCGGGATGAGCGGGCTTGTCGTCGATTTCAGCCTCGATTTGCCGGGGTTCCGCCTTTCGGTCGCAGAGCGCTTTGCGCCCCATGGCCTGACAGTGGTGTTCGGCCCGTCGGGCAGCGGTAAATCAAGCTTGCTGCGGGTGATCGCCGGGCTTGAGGGGGGCGCAGAAGGAAGCGTTTGCTTTAATGGGCAGACCTGGCAGGGGCCGGGACGCCATGTTGCCCCGCATCGCCGCGCCATCGGTTATGTTTTTCAGGAAGCGCGGCTTTTTGCGCATCTGAGCGTGGCGGGCAATCTGGCCTATGCCGAGAGGCGCGCCCGCAAGGCCGGGCGTGTGCCCGACCGGGCGGCCATCGTGGCGGCGCTTGGGCTTGACGGGTTGCTGACGCGGCGCCCGTCCGGGCTTTCGGGGGGCGAGGCACAGCGTGTGGCGATGGCGCGCGCCTTGATGAGCGCGCCACGCCTGTTGCTCATGGATGAACCATTGTCGGCGCTGGATGACGCGGCCAAGGGTGCGATCCTGCCTTATATCGAGGCCATCCGCGATGGCATGCAGGTGCCGGTGATCTATGTCACCCACTCGGTGTCAGAGGTTGCGCGCCTGGCTCATCACATCGTCATGCTCGAGGCGGGTCAGGTGCGCCGCGCCGGGCCTGCACAGGATATCCTGTCGGATCCGGCGGCTGCCCCGGCCTTTGGCATCCGCGCCGCCGGTTCGGTCCTGCGGGCAGAGGTTCTGGCGCATCACGACGACGGGTTGAGCGAGCTTGCGGTCGCGGGCGGGCGGCTTTTGGTGCCGGGTTTTGCCGCCGCGATCGGTACGCGCGTGCGGGTGCGGATTGCGGCGCAGGATGTGATCCTGTCGCGCCAGCGCCCCGAGGGATTGTCGGCGCTCAACCTGCTTGAAGGCGAGTTGACCGATGTGCGTCGGGGGCAGGGACCGGGCGTGATGGTGCGGCTTCGGATGGGGCCGGAACAGGATGTGCTGGCCCGGATCACTCAGCGCTCTGCCCGGGCGCTTTCGCTGGCGCCGGGGCAGAGGTGTTTCGCGGTGATAAAATCGCTGTCGATCGCGCCGCTCGATGTGGGCGGAAGTGGTTCGGACTAGACCGCCGCCGCGCTGCCATTGGCCATCACGCAGAGCATCTCGAACATGATTGACGCGCCAAGAAAGGCGGTGCCGCCCGAGGTGTCAAACGGCGGCGAGACCTCGACCATATCCGCACCGACGATCCTGACCCCCTCAAGCCCGCGCACGACCTGAAGCGCCTGATAGCTGTTGGGGCCGCCCACCTCGGGCGTGCCGGTGCCGGGGGCAAAAGTCGGATCGACAAAGTCGATATCGTAACTCACGTAGGTGTCGCCGTTTCCCGCAATCTCGCGTGCCTCGGCCATCACATCCTCTGGGCCGCGGGCGTGAAACTCTTCTATCAGGATCAGGCGGATGCCGTTGGCGGCGGCAAAATCGCGATCTTCCGTGTCATACATCGTGCCACGAATACCGATCATCACCACGCGCTTGGGATCAAGCAGCCCCTCTTCGACGGCGCGGCGGAACGGTGTGCCATGGGTGTACATGGTGCCGCCGAAATAGGAATGAAACAGGTCGGTGTGGCTGTCGAAATGGATCATGCCAAGCGGTGCCCGCCGCGCCAGTGCACGCAGGACCGGCAGGGTCGTCAGGTGATCGCCCCCTGCCGTCAGCGGTGTGATCCCGGCGTCAATCACCTGATCGTAGAAGGCGGTGATGCGGGCCATGCTATCCATGATATCGGCAGGGTTCGGCCCGACGTCGCCAAGATCGGCGCAATTGCGGGTCTCGAACGGGCGCATGCCGCTGGTGGCGTGCTGGGCGCGGATCATCGTCGATGCATCGCGCAGCTGGCGCGGGCCGTGGCGCGGGCCGGGGCGGTTCGTGGTGCCGCTGTCCCATGGTACGCCGATCAGGCCGATCTGCACATCATTGTACCGCTCATGACCGTGGGGCACATAGGGCAGGCGCATGAAGGTGGGCACACCGGCGAAGCGCGGCAGGTCGAACCCGGAAACAGGGTGAAAGAAGGGATCGGATGTCATGGTGTTCCTTTCAGGCGTTTGCGCGAGGTGACGCCACCGTCACCCTGGGCTTGAATGCGGGCGATGGCCTCGGCGATGGGTTCATAGGCCACTGCCATGTGATGGGCGTTGGCGTGGAGGAGCGTGTCCGGGTCGGCCACCCATGCGACATGGCCTTTCCAGAACAACAGGTCGCCGCGCCGCAGTGGGGCATCCTCTGGCAGGACGGTGCCAAGCGTGACCTCCTGCGGGCCGCTGTCGCCGGGGCAGGGAATGCCGCAGGCCAGACAGCCGGCCTGAACCAGACCGGAGCAATCAATGCCGAATACGGAATTGCCGCCCCAGAGGTAAGGCGTGCCAAGATATAGCGCGGCAACGGCGACAGGGTCGCTCTCGACGGTTTCAAGCGGGCTGAGGTGGGCGAGAGGTACATGACCTTGCGGCGTTTCGGCAAAGCGTGGCCCGGCGGAGAGCACGGCAAGCCGCGCGCCATGGCTAAGGCTCAGGCGTTCGGGCGTCTTGAAATCCGGTTCGGGATAAAGATGTGTGGCATGTGCGCTCACGCGGTGGGTGGGGGTTCCCGTGCCAAGAACGTCTTCGGGCAGATAGCCGCGATAGCCGTCGCGCGTGGCGGTGACCTCGGCCCAGCCATCCTTTACGTTGAGTACAATCACGCCATCGCCCATCAAAAGCTGGCGATCGCGCGCTCCGCCGGGGGCGCGCCGCAAATCGGCAACCGGCACCGAGATGAGGCGCGCATCACTCACAGCGACAACACCTTTGGCAATGCCTCAAGCAGGGCGCGTGCCCCCATGCCGACGCCGCCCTTGGGGCGCGCGGGGGCCGCCGTGGGGTTCCAGCCGTAGATGTCGAAATGCCCGTAAGGCAGCCCCTCGGTAAAGCGGCGCAGGAACAGCGCGGCGGTGATCGAGCCGGCGAACCCGCCCGAGGGCGCATTGTCGAGATCGGCGATTCCGGGCTCGATCAGTGCTTCGTAAGGTGTGTGAAACGGCATCCTCCAGACCGGATCGGCGACCTTGGCGGCGGCGGCCTCCAGCGCGCTAACAAGCGTCGCGTCATCGGTGTAATAGGGCGAAAGGTCCGGGCCGACCGCGACCCGCGCCGCGCCGGTCAGCGTTGCCATCGACAGGATCAGGTCGGGTTTGTCCTCGGCGGCCAGTGCCAGGGCGTCGGCCAGCACAAGCCGCCCTTCGGCATCGGTATTGTTGATCTCGACCGTCAGGCCATTTCGCGCGGTCAGGATGTCACCGGGGCGAAAGGCATTGCCGGCCACGGCGTTTTCAACCGCCGGAATGAGAACGCGAAGCTGTAGCGGAAGCTTCAGCGCCATGATCATATGCGCGAGGCCCAGAACCGTGGCGGCGCCGCCCATGTCCTTTTTCATCAGGGCCATGCTATTGCCGGGCTTGAGGTTGAGGCCGCCGGTGTCAAAGCACACGCCCTTGCCAACAAGCGTCAGTTTTGGCCCGCTGTCGCCCCAGTGCATGTCGATCAGGCGCGGTTCGGTTTCGGCGGCACGCCCGACGGTGTGGATCAACGGGAAATTCTGCTGCAAAAGGTCCGGCCCGCAGATGGTCTTGATGTCTGCGCCATGTTGCCCCGCGATGGTCGCGCAGGCCGCTTCAAGCGCGTCGGGCCCCAGATCAGAGGCGGGCGTGTTGATAAGATCGCGCGTCAGCGCCTCGCCCGCAGCAATCACTTCGATTCGACCGGCATCAACCCCCTCGGGGGCAATCAGGCGGGCCTTGGCCGGGTTTTGGCTGCGATAGCGGTCAAAGGCATAGTGCGACAGAAGCCAGCCAAGCGCCTCGGTCCCGGCCTGATCTTTCGGCAGGCCTTCAAGGCGATAGGTGCCTTCGGGCAGTGCTGCGGCGCAGGCCGCAAGGTGAAATCGCCCGCGCGCGCGGGCGCTCGGCGTGCCGTAACCCGCAAGCGCCATCCGGGGGGTGCCCGCGTCATCGGGCACCAAAAGAACGCGCCCCAACGCGCCGGTAAAGCCTGCGGCGCCGACCCATGTGCGCAGGGCGTCGGGCTGATCCGCAAGCCAGGCGTCCAGCGCATCCTCGGCAATCACATGCAGCGGGATGGCGGAGGTATTATCCGGGGCGAATGTAAGGGACATGGCGACGGGCCTTTCGGGCAGATATTTTTGCCCAGCCTAGTCGCGATTGCGCCGCCTGCAACCCATCAAATGAGGGCAGATCAAAGCGGCAGTTCCTGTAAATCCCAGATTTCGCAGAGCGAGCGTTCGCCGATCCGCAACAGCCGCGTAAAGGTTGCGGCAAGGGCGTTGCGGTCGCCATTGTCGATGCATGCGGTCACATCACCCGCGACCCGCGCCAAAAGCTGCATCCCGATCTGATCGGCAATCGCGATCAGGCTTCGGGTGCTTTTGCGCATGTCGTCAAGGCGCCCCTCGCGGTGGCAGCGTTCGGAATGCGACAGGCGCGCGGCGAGTTCTTCAAGCGCACGACATACCACATCCGACGCGTTGGATTCGCCAAGCTGACGATAAAGCGCCTCTAGCCGACCGGCATCGAGCCAGACCGTTTCGTCTTGTTTAAGCAATGTTACCTGTTCCACATTCTCACCCGAATTCTAAGTTCACAGTAATCCCCACGACTGCGGCCATCATCACACTTCCAGGGTTCCCAAATGGTTTCGGCCCTGACGATTTATCTCTCGAATTCTATGCGAATCCAGACTATTCAGCACCCGAGTGCCCCAAGACCCGGAGAGATCATGGAACACGCCCGCCCCCTGCCCAGCTATCTGGTGCAACGTTTTCACGGCTGGAAGGCCACCGCCTATACGGAAAACCAGGCATGGTATCGTCGTCTGGCCACGGATGGCCAGCATCCGCGCGCGATGATCATTTCGTGTTGCGACAGCCGCGTGCATGTCACCTCGATCTTCGGCGCGGACCAGGGCGAGTTCTTTATTCATCGCAATATCGCGAACCTGGTGCCGGCCTATTGCCCGGATGGCGCGCAGCACGGTACCTCTGCGGCGGTGGAATATGCGGTCATGGCGCTCAAGGTGGCGCATGTGATCGTTCTTGGCCATTCCAATTGCGGTGGTGTTCAGGGGTGCCTGGACATGTGTTCGGGTCAGGCCCCCGACCTTGAAGCCGAATCAAGCTTTGTGGGCCGCTGGATGGATATCCTGCGCCCCGGCTATGAACGGGTGCGCGAAATCAAGGATGAGGCCGAACAGCGCCGGGCGCTGGAAAAGGAATCGGTTGTCGTATCGCTTGAAAACCTGATGACCTTTCCCTTCGTGGCCGAGTCGGTCAAGGACGGCAGCCTTACCATTCACGGCCTCTGGCATGAAATCGGTTCGGGCGATCTTGAACAGTTCAGCGCAAGCCAGAAAGCATTTGTCCCGCTCTAGGCGGGGACACGCACAAGGCTTGCGCATGGCGTTCCACCTGCCTAACCTGCGCAAAGCGTTCGGGGTTATTTTGCCCCGGCGACGATTTAGGCACGGGTAGACACCGTGCTGCGAGTTCAGGGAGAACCAGATGAAACCTATGACGAATTTCATGCGCACGCTGGCGGCGGGCGCGGTGGTGGCCGTTGGCCTTGCAGGTGCTGCCGTGGCGCAGGACCTCAAGTTTTTCACCATCGGCACCGGCGGCACCGCCTATACCTATTATCCGGTTGGCGGCGTGATCGCGAACGCGATTTCCAAGCCCCCAGGCTCACGCCCCTGCGACGAAGGCGGGAGCTGTGGTGTTGACGGGCTTATTGCCTCGGCTGTTTCTTCGCGCGGTTCGGTGGACAATGTGAACGCGATCAATTCGGGCCTGCGCAATTCAGGCTTTGCCCAGTCGGACGTGGCCTATTGGGCCTATACCGGCACCGGCACGATGGACGGCCAGCCGCCCGCGACCGATCTGCGCACCATTGCGGCGCTGTTCGAAGAGCATATCCACCTCGTGGCGCGCGCCGACAGCGGCATCAACTCTGTGGCCGACCTAAAGGGCAAACGCGTCTCGCTGGACGAGCCGGGCTCGGGCACCTATGTCGATGCCGGGCTTATCCTTGAGGCGAACGGTCTTTCGACCGATGACGTCACGGCAGAGGCCCTCAAGGGCAACGCCGCCTCCGATGCGCTTCGCAATGGGCGGATTGACGCGTTCTTTGTGGTCGCCGGTTACCCGACCGGGTCCTTGGTCGAACTGGCCTCGGCGACGGATATCAAACTTGTTCCGATTGATGGCGCAGGTGCCGAGGCGCTGACCGCGAAATACGGATTTTTCGCCCAGAGCGATATCCCCGAGGGCACCTATGAAGGTGTCGGCGCCACCTCTACCGTTGCGGTTGGCGCGCAATGGTTCACCTCGGCCAAAGAAGATGACGACGTGATCTATGAGATCACCAAGGCGCTGTGGAATGACAATTCGCGCAAGCTCCTGGATGTTGGCCATGCCAAGGGCAAGACCATCACCCCCGACTCGGCGCTGAATGGCATCGGCGTGCCGCTTCATGCCGGGGCCGAGCGGTTTTATCGCGAAGCGGGCATCCTGAAGTAAGGCTTTGACGCAGCTGTGTTGCCCTGATCGGCGGCTTCCACCATGGGGCCGCCGATTTTTTTCCTGTTCCCTGCCGGAGGCGCCCCGCCCATGTCCCATGACCCCGACCACGCGCTGAGCGCCGACGAGCTTCACGAGATCGAACGAAAATTCGATCCTGAACTGGCGTTCCGGCCCACCGGGCCAATGATCGCGGGGGTGATAAGTGTCGCCCTTGTGGCAATGTCGGCCTATCATTTCTATGCTTCGGGCTTTGCGTTGGTGCGCGAATTGCTGCACCGGGGTATTCACCTCTCGTTTGTTCTTGGGTTGGTGTTTTTGTTGTTCGCCTGGCGGCGCAGCCTGAGCACGGCCCAGCCTGGCCCGGCATGGTATCGCATAAGCGGCGTGCCGGTCTGGGATCTGGTGCTGGCGGTTCTGGCGGTGGCGGCCTCGCTTTACCTGCCGCTGTTGCCGCCTTCGGTGGTCTCGGTGCGGGTCGGCAACCCCTCGGGGACGGATGTGTTCATGGGCACCGCCTTGCTGGTTCTCACGCTAGAGGCGGCGCGCCGCTCTGTGGGGCCGACCTTGCCGATCATCGCGCTGATCTTTGTGGCTTTCGCCCTGTTCGGGCCATGGGCGCCGGGTGCGCTCAAGCATGGCGGGGTAAGCTGGCAGGGGCTGATCAACCATCTTTACATGACCAATCAGGGGATTTACGGCATCGCGATCGGGGTGATGGCGCAATACGTATTCCTGTTCATCCTGTTCGGTGTACTGGCCACGCGGATCGGGCTTGGCCAGTTGTTCATCGACCTCGCGATGGTGATTGCCGGGCGCTATGCCGGCGGGCCGGCCAAGGTCGCGATTTTCTCTTCGGCCTTCATGGGAACGATTTCAGGGTCGAGCATTGCCAATACGGTGACCACCGGGGCGCTGACCATTCCGGCGATGAAAAAGGTGGGATACCCGCCGCATTTCGCCGGCGCGGTCGAGGCGACCTCGTCCACCGGCGGGCAGATCACCCCGCCGATCCTTGGTGCGGCGGCGTTCATCATGGTCGAGTACCTGGAAATTCCGCTGCGCGATGTGCTTGCGGCGGCGCTTTTCCCGGCCTTGCTGCATTATTTCGGCATCTTCATCATGGTGCATCTTGAGGCGCGCAAGCTTGGCTTGCGGGGCCTCAAGGCCGAAGAACTGCCGAAAATGGGGCTGGTGCTGCGTCAGCATTGGCTCTCGGTGATTCCGCTGATCATTCTGGTCTATATGATCCTGAGCGGGCGCACCCCGGATTTTGCCGCCGTCTATGGCATCATTGCCTGTGTCGTCGTGGGCTTTCTGAACCCGGTCAATCGCCTGACGTTTGGCGACCTTTGGCAGGCACTTGGCGATGGCGCGCGCAACACGCTTGCGGTGGGTGCGGCGGCGGCCACGGTGGGGATTGTCGTGGGGGTTGTCACGCTGACCGGGGTCGGGTTCCGGCTTGGCTATGTGGTGGTGCAGACCGCGACCGATATCGGTAATACCCTGGGCGGGCTCTGGCCGCTCAGCTATTTCAGCGTGATGCAATGGGCGCTGTTCGTGTCGCTGATCCTGATCGCCGCGTCCTGCATCATCATGGGGGCGGGGATACCGACAACGGCGACCTATATCATCCTCGTGGCCGTCGCGGCCCCGGCGCTTGCGCAATTGCAGGTCGAGCCGATCGTGGCGCATTTCTTCGTGTTCTATTACGGCGTACTGGCCGATATCACGCCGCCCGTGGCGCTTGCGGCCTATGCGGCGGCGGGGATCGCGGGGGCCAATCCGTTCAAGACCGGCAATACCGCGTTCCGGCTTGGGATTGCCAAGGCGCTGGTACCGTTCGTCTTCGTCTATTCCCCGGCGCTTTTGATCGTGAGTGATGGATTCACCCTAGGCGCGTTCGCCATTACGCTGGCGGGGGCGATGATGGGCATCGCCGGGCTTGGCGTGGCGTTCTCGGGGTACTTCCTGAGCCATCTGACGCGGGCGGAACGCTGGTGGATCGCCATCGTGTCGCTGTTGTTTATCGCGCCGGGGCTCAAGACGATGGCGCTTGGGCTGGTGCTCTGGCTGCCGATCCTGATCCTGCAACTGCGCCGCCGCTCCGCGCAAGCGGCATAACAGGCGAAACGCGCGCCCCGGCGACAGGGCGCGCGTGTTTTTCGCGGGTTTAAGCCGGATCAGGCGGCGTCTGCCTGCTTGTCGAACCGGCCATAAAAGCTCTGCCCCTTGTCGGCCATTTCGCGCAACAGCTTGGGCGTGGTGAACCGGGGTCCGAATTTCTCGCTAAGCTCATCGCAACGCTCGGCCGCATAGGGCGTGCCGATGATATCAAGCCAGCTGAACGGGCCACCCGACCAGGGCGCAAAGCCCCAGGCGAGGATGGCGCCGACATCGCCTTCGCGGATGTCCTCAAGCACACCCTCTTCAAGTGCGCGCACCGCTTCGAGAACCTGCGCGAACATCAGGCGATGCTGAACCTCATGCAGGTCGGGCTGATCGGTCAGGCGCGGATATTTCGCCGCAAGCCCCGGCCAGTATCCCTGACGTTTGCCCTTGTCGTCATAGTCAAAGAACCCGGCGTTGGACTTGCGGCCAAGACGGCCCTCGCCCTCCATCCAGAAGATAACCTCGTCCACCGCCTCATCGGGATAATCCGCGCCCATCGCGGCCTTGGTTGCGCGTGCGATCTTGGCGCCAAGATCAATCGAGGTTTCATCAACCAGTTGCAGCGGCCCGACCGGAAAGCCAAGCTGGCGCGCGGCATTGTCGATCAGCGCAGGTGCGATGCCTTCGGCCACCATACGGATGCCTTCGTTGATATAGGGAATGATGCAGCGGTTGCAGTAAAAGAAGCGCGCGTCATTGACCACGATCGGCGTTTTGCGGATCTGGCGGACGTAATCAAGCGCCTTGGCCACGGCGCGCGGGCCGGTCCTCGCCCCCTTGATGATCTCGACCAGCATCATTTTCTCGACCGGGCTGAAGAAATGGATGCCGATGAAATCCTCGGGCCTGTCGCTGGCTTTGGCAAGCTCAGAGATCGGCAGCGTCGAGGTATTGGTGGCAAAGATGCAATCCTCACCCACGACCTTGAGCACGTTCTCGGTGACTTCGGCCTTGACGGCGGGATCCTCAAATACCGCCTCGATGATCAAATCACACCCCGCAAGCGCGGCGTAATCTGTGGTTGCGGTGATCAGGTCAAGCGTAGCCGCCTTTTTCTCTTCGGTGGCCTTGCCGCGCTTGATGCCCTTGTCCATGTAGTCGGCGGTATAGGCCTTGCCCTTGTCGGCGGCTTCTTGTTTCTGGTCGATCAGAACCACCTGCATCCCGGCCATGGCCGACACCAGCGTGATGCCTGCCCCCATCATGCCAGCCCCCATGACGCCGACCTTTTTGACCCTCTGGTCGGGGACGTCGGGGCGGTTCGCACCTTTTTCAAGCGCTTCCTTGTTGATGAACAGCGAACGGATCATCGCGCTTGAACTGGGGTTCATCAACACATTGACGAACCAGCGCGCCTCGATCTTGAGGGCGGTGTCAAACGGCACAAGCGCGCCCTCGTAAACCGCGCTCAGCAGGGCCTTGGCGGCGGGAAATGCGCCTTGGGTCTTGGCGTTGACCATGGCGCTTGCGCCGACAAAGGTCATGAAGCCCGCCGGATGATAGGGCGCGCCGCCGGGCATCTTATAGCCCTTCTCGTCCCAGGGCTTGACGATATTGGGGCTGCTCAGCACCCATTCCTTGGCCTTGGCGATCAACTCGTCCGCAGGCACGACCTCATCCACGACACCGGCGGATTTGGCCTTTTGGGGATCGTTCAGCTTGCCTTCAAGCAACAGCGGCGAGGCTGCCATCGCACCCATCTTGCGCACCAGACGCGTGGTGCCGCCCGCACCGGGGAAAATGCCGACCATGATCTCGGGCAGGCCGATCTTGGCCTTCGGGTTGTCGGCGGCAAAAATGCGGTGACAGGCCAGTGGAATTTCCAAGCCGATGCCAAGCGCTGTGCCGGGCAGGGCGGCGGCAATCGGCTTGCCGCCCTTGTTGGTCTTGGGGTCCATGCCCGCGCGCTCGATCTTGCGCAGGATGGCATGCATGCCCATCACCCCGTCAAACAGGCCCTTGGCCGGCTCGTCGCCCGCATCGTCGCGCATCTTGGCGATGACGTTAAGATCCATGCCGCCCGCGAAAGAGCCTTCTTTGCCAGAGGTGATGATCACGCCCTTGACGGCGTCATCCGCCAGCGCCTGATCAATTAGCGCCTCAAGGTCAAGAAACCCCTGGCCGTTCATCACGTTCATCGACTTGCCGACCGTGTCCCATGTGATGATGGCCACGCCGTCGGCATCGGTTTTCATTGTGAAATCAGTCATGTCTTACTCTCCGATCTGGTCAACCGTCAGCGGGCTGCCATCTTTGCGGGTAAAGGTGTAACCGGCCGCATCCATCGACACCTTCATGTCGAGGTCGCTGTAATAACCGGTCTCTGTTTCGGTCCGGGTGCCCACCACAAGAAAAACGGCGGGCGCCTCGGTCTTGTTCACAAGGTGATGGCCATTGGCCTCGCCCGCCGGGAAGGTGGCGCAATCGCCGACCTGCATCGGGTGCTCGCCATGGTCATCAATCAGGGTGCAGGTGCCTTCGGTCACCATCACGAACTCGTCCTGCTCCATATGGTAATGGCGCAAGGACGACATCGCGCCGGGCGCAAGGCACACAAGGTTGACGCCATACTGGCTAAGACCGCCTGCATCGCCCAAGCGCTGGCTGGTGCGCCCGGCCATGGCATCGGCCAGCTTTCCGGGATAGGTCGAGCCGCCCTTGAACGGGATTTGCGAGAGATCGAGCTTTGGCATCAGACGCGCTCGATGATGGTGGCGGCACCCATGCCGGATGCGATGCAGAGCGTGGCAAGGCCCGTGCCCTTGCCGGTGCGCTCGAGCTCATCAAGCAAAGTGCCGATGATGATCGCGCCGGTGGCTCCGAGCGGGTGCCCCATGGCAATCGCGCCGCCGTTGACGTTGACAAGGCCGGGGTCCACATCAAACGCCTGCTGAAAGCGCAGAACGACGCTGGCGAAGGCTTCGTTCACCTCGAAGAGGTCGATGTCAGAGATCGACATGCCGCTGTCGGCGAGAATCTTCTGCGTTGCGGGTACCGGCCCGGTCAGCATGATCGTCGGATCGGTCCCGATCTTGCAGGTCTGACGGATGCGCGCGCGCGGCTTGAGGCCCCAGTTTTCGCCAAATGCCTTTGAGCCGATCAGCACGCCGGCGGCCCCATCGACGATCCCCGATGAATTGCCCGCGTGGTGGATGTGGTTGATCCGCTCGAGATGCGGGTACTTCAGCTTGGCGACGGCATCAAAGCCGGGCATCACCTCGCCCATCGCCTGAAAGGCGGGGTTCAACGCGCCAAGGGTCTGCATGTCGGTGCCCGGACGCATGTATTCGTCGCGGTCCAGAATGGTCAGGCCGTTCTGGTCCTGCACCTCGATGATCGAGTTGGCGAACCGGTTGTCCTTCCACGCGGCGGCGGCACGGTTTTGCGATTCAACCGCCAGACTGTCGGCGTCGTCGCGGCTAAAGCCATACTCGGTTGCGATGATATCGGCGCTGATGCCCTGGGGGACGAAATAGGTCTCCATGGCGATGGACGGGTCCACGGCAATCGCCGCCCCGTCGCTGCCCATGGCCACGCGGCCCATCATTTCGACGCCACCGGCGATATAGGCCTCGCCAGCCCCGCCCCTGATCTGATTGGCGGCAAGGTTCACCGCCTCCATGCCAGAGGCACAAAAGCGGTTGATGGCAAGGCCGGGGATCGATTCATCGAGATCAGAGGCGAGAACGGCAGTGCGCGCAAGGCAGCCACCCTGTTCCATCACCTGCGTGACATTGCCCCAGATCACGTCTTCGACGGCATGACCCGCAAGCCCGTTGCGCGATTTCAGCGCGTTCAGTACCTGTGCGCTCAGCCGGGCGGCGGTGACCTCGTGAAGGGCACCATCCTTGCGGCCCTTGCCGCGCGGGGTGCGCACTGTGTCATAGATATAGGCATCGCTCATTTTGGTTCTCCTCATTCAGGCGCGGTCAGCGGGGCTGCCGGGCATAAGATCGTAAGGGTGTTTCCAGCCCGGTGTGTTCTCGATATTGCTCAGCCAGCGGTCGATATTCGGCCATTCGGTGCGCTCGAACCCAAAGGGTTCGGGGTAAAAAAGATAGCCGCAGCAGCTGAGGTCGGCATTGGTGATCGCGTCGCCCACAATAAAGTCGCGCCCCTCAAGGTGGCTGTTCAACGTGGTATAAGCGGCCTTGAGACGACCTTGGGTAAAGGCGATCACCTCGGCCGGACGTTTGTCTTCGGCCAGGAAATTCATCAGGAAGCGAAGCATTCCGGCCTGGCTCGACATCTTGTGATTGTCCCAGAACATCCAGCGCATGACCTCGCGCTCTTCGTCCTTGGTGGCGCCACCGAATTTGCCGGTTTTTTCGGTGATATACATCTGCATGACGCCGGATTGGGTCAGGGTGATATCGCCATCCACCAGCACGGGCGCCTCGCCCATGACGTTCAGCTCGCGAAATTCCGGGGTGCGCGATGCGCCGCCAAAGAAGTCGACGAACACCGGTTCCCAGTCCAGCCCGGAAAGTTCCAGCGCCAGGGCCGCCTTGTAGGCATTGCCGCTTTCGCCAAAGCAATAAAGTTTGATGGTCATGTCCCTGCTCCTGCTGCTGCGCGTATGGCGCGGGTGGAATTTGAGTATTTTTGCCAAGAAGAAGCAGGGGATTCACCTGCCGTTAACGTTAACGAGGTTTGATTGCGGGTGCGGTACAGGCTGGAGAGCCGATGACCGCCCAAGGAGAAGCCCCGCCCCCTCGCCGGTTTGCGCCGTGCCGGAGGGCGGGGTGGACATTGCGCTTCTTCTTGGCGGAAATACTCTCGCCGAAGGCAGTCCGGCAGAGAGGCCGGGGAGGGGCTCATGCGGTTTTCCCCGTCGTGAAGCCGCGCGCGATCAGCTCCTTCATGATTTCGTTGGTGCCACCATAGATGCGCTGTACGCGGGCATCGGCCCACATTTCGGCGATGTCATATTCGGCCATGTAGCCATAGCCGCCATGCAATTGCAGGCAGTCATCCAGCACCTCGCATTGCGTGTCCGTTAGCCAATATTTGGCCATGGCGGCCTTTTCCACGTCCAACTCGCCGCGCAGGTGAGCGGCAATGCATTCGTCAAGAAAGGCGCGCGCGACGGCGGTTTTGGTCTGGCATTCGGCCAGTTTGAAGCGGGTGTTCTGGAACTGGGTGATCGGGCCGCCAAAGGCCTGGCGCTCGTTGCAATAGGTGATGGTGCGCGCCACGGCGCCTTCCATTGCGCCCTGCGCGCCGCAGGCGATGATCAGCCGTTCCTGCGGCAGCTGCTGCATCATCTGGTAAAACCCACGGCCCTCTTCGCCGCCAAGGATGTTTTCGGGCGGGATTTCGACGTTGTCGAAAAACAGCTCTGAGGTATCCCCGGCGTGCAATCCGATCTTTTCGAGATTGCGGCCACGGCTGAATCCCTTTGCATTTTCGGTTTCGACCACCATGAGGGATGTGCCCTTGGCCCCGGCCCTGGGATCGGTCTTGGCCGCGACGATGATCAGGTCGGCATGTTGGCCATTGGTGATAAAGGTTTTCTGGCCCGACAGGCGATAGGCGTTGCCGTCGCGTACCGCTTTGGTCTTGATCCCCTGCACGTCCGACCCGGCGGCAGGTTCGGTCATGGCCAGGGCGCCGACCATCTCGCCCGAGACCATCCCGGGGAGCCAGCGCTTTTTCTGCTCTTCCGAGCCATATGCCAGGATGTAATGCGCGACGATGCCGGAATGGATCGGGTTGCCCCAGCTTGCGAGATTGGCCCGCGATTGCTCGATGCAGATCACGGCCTCATGGCCGAAATCCCCACCCGCGCCGCCGTATTCCTCGGGGATAGAGGGGCACAAAAGGCCAAGCTCGCCGGCCTGTTGCCAGATCTCGCGATCCATTTGCCCCGCCTTGCGCCAGCGCTCGAAATGCGGACGCCATTCATCGGTGATGAATTTCGCGGTCATCTCAGAGAGCATCCGGTGCTCGTCGGTCATCCACAGTGACATAGCCAGCCTCCCCGCTTAGCGTTTTCGCGCATCCAGTTCCGAATTGAAAATCCGCAAGCGGTGGCCAAAGGTATCCTCGTCGATCACGCTGTCGAAATTCTCAAACAGAAAGGACAGCGCCTCGCCCTCGTCGAGCCCCGCCTCGGCAGCGAATTTGCGCAGGCGGCGATAGCCGTCTTCGGTCATTGCCGCGTTAAAGCGCCGGGTCAGGCGAAAGCGTTTTGGCATCTGTCATCCCTCTCATCATCTCGTAGGGTGGGTGAAACCCACGCTTGCTCAGAACTGTTCGGCGTCAAGCTCCATCACCAGGTCGGCGCCCGATTCAATCCGGGCCAGATGCATCGACGTCGCGGGCAGGCGGCGCTTCATGTAGAACCGCCCGGTGGCCAGCTTGGTTTTATAGAACGCCTCATCCGGTGTTCCGTTTTCAAGGGCGGTATAGGCCGCCTTGCCCATCCGCGCCCACATCAGCCCAAGGCAGACATGGCCGAAAAGGTGCATGAAGTCATATGATCCCGCAAGGGCGGCGTTCGGGTTCTTCATGCCGTTCTGCATGAAATACATCGCCGAGGCCTGAAGATGCTTGGAGGCCTCTTTCAGCGGATCAAGGAAGTCAGCCTTGAGCGCCTCGTTGCTCTCGTTTTCCTTGATGAAGGTCTTGACCATCTCGAAGAAGGCGAGCACGTGCTTGCCGCTGTCCTGTGCAAGCTTGCGCCCCACCAGATCAAGCGCCTGAACGCCATTGGCACCCTCGTAGATCATCGCGATCCGGGCGTCGCGGGTGAACTGGGACATGCCCCATTCTTCGATATAGCCATGCCCGCCGTAAACCTGCTGGGCCAGTACGGTCATGTCATAGCCCTCGTCGGTGAGGAACCCCTTGATCACTGGCGTCATCAGGCTGACCAGCCCTTCGGCCGCCTCGTCGTTGCCGCGATGGGATTGGTCGATAAGCTGTGCGCCCCAGAGAAGGAAGGCGCGTGCGCCTTCGACGAATGATTTCTGATCCATCAGCGAGCGGCGGATATCCGGGTGCACGATAAGCGGATCGGCCGGGCCATCGGGGTTTTCCACGCCGGTCACGGCACGGCCCTGAAGCCGGTCCTTGGCATAGGCGACGGCGTTCTGATAGGCGACATCGGCCTGTGCCAGCCCCTGCATGCCAACGCCGATCCGGGCCTCGTTCATCATGGTGAACATCGCGCGCATGCCCTTGTGTTCTTCGCCCAAAAGGTAACCGGTCGCGCCGTCATAATTCATCACGCAGGTCGAGTTGCCGTGGATGCCCATCTTTTCTTCGATCTTGCCACAGGTGACGGCGTTGCGATCGCCAAGGCTGCCGTCGTCGTTGACGTTGAATTTGGGCACGATGAAAAGCGACACGCCCTTGATGCCCTCCGGCCCGCCGGGGATTTTCGCCAGTACAAGGTGGATGATGTTTTCGGCCATGTCGTGTTCGCCGGCCGAGATAAAGATTTTCTGGCCGGTCACCTTGAAGCTGCCATCGCCCTGAGGTTCGGCCTTGGTGCGCATCAGGCCAAGATCGGTGCCGCAATGCGGCTCAGTCAGGTTCATCGTGCCGGTCCAGTCACAGGTGGCCATGCGCGGCAGGTACGTGGCCTTCTGCGCCTCGGTGCCATGCGCAAGGATGGCCGAGGCCGCGCCATGGGTCAGGCCGTGATACATGGTGAAGGCCTGATTGGCCGCCGAGAACATTTCGCCTACGGCAGTGCCAAGAACATAGGGCATGTTCTGGCCGCCATATTCCTCGGGCAGGTCAAGCGCGGTCCAGCCGCCATTGCGCAGCTCGTCAAACGCGGCCTTGAATCCCGTCGGCGTGCGCACGACACCGTTTTCAAGAACACAGCCCTCGGTATCGCCCACCGGGTTGAGCGGCGACAGCACCTCGGAAGAAATCTTGCCGGCCTCTTCCAGAACGGCCGAGGTGAAGTCGGCGTCAAGTTCTGCGTAGCCGGGGGTGTCGGATGTCGAGACGCTCAACACGTCATGCAGCACGAATTGCGTGTCGCGGGTAGGGGCGGTGTAGCTTGGCATATGTCTCTCTCCCTGAAACGGTTGTGGCGGCGAGGTTACTCGGCGGCGTTCTTTGTGGTTCTGAGCGACTCGATCATGCGGGCCCCCCAGGTCATCTGTTCGCGAAGGTCGTCAATGGCGGCGTCCAACTCTTCGCGTTGTCTTTCCATGTCGGCCAGCCGTTCGCGCGCCACGTCATAGGCGCGGCTGATCTGGGTGAATTGCTGATCGCCCTTGTCATAGAGGTCGAGCAGCTGGCGTATTTCCTCAAGGCTGAAGCCAAAGCGCTTGCCGCGCAGGATAAGCTTGAGCCGGGCCCGGTCACGACGGGTGAACAGGCGCTTTTGCCCGACCCGCAGGGGAAAGAGCAGCTCTTTTGATTCATAGAACCGCAGGGTGCGCGGCGTCACATCGAATGCGGTGCACATCTGGCGGATTGTAAGTGTTTCATCGGTCATCGGCTTGCCTTTTGTCGCAATTCGTTTGCGGCAATCTGCGTATCGTTGGCCTTGGTTACAACAGTGAGACAGGTTTACGTAACCGATACGTCACGTCACTTTTAAGTTGACGTAAGATCAAGCAAGGTAAGCTGGGGCGCCGGGCAATTTTCTTGCGGCTCGAAATGCGTTGCGAGGGCTAGGCCAGGTTGGCGGCGGTGCTGTCACGCAGCTTTTTCAACTCTGCAATCGACTCGTCAAGCTGTGCGCGCTGGTCGGCGAGTTCGGCAAGCTGGCGGTCGGCAAGCTCGATCCAGCTTTGCATTTGCGCCTCGGTGCCCTCGTCTTCATAGATCAAAAGCCATTGGCGGATATCTTCAAGCGCAAAGCCGAATTTGCGGCCCCTGAGGATAAGGGTCATGCGGGCGCATTCACGCGGACCGTAAAACCGCGATCTGCCTTCACGCGTGGGCTGAAGCAGTTCGATATACTCGTAATACCGCAAGGTGCGTGGCGTCACGTCGTATGTCGCGCACATTTCCTTGAAGGACAGTCGTTTTGCCGTCATGCCAAAGCCCCCTCTTGCGCCAAGGTTAGGATCAAGCCGCGCCAAGCGCAACTGCTGCCCTTGCAGGTCTTGCGGATTAAGGCCCATAAAGGGCGCAAGAGCATCCCAAAAGGGCCAGAGATGAGCGCGGACAAGAACAAAATCACCAAACAATTCATGCAGACCCTGCCCCATGCGCAGGCGCTCGGGATGCGGCTGGGCCACTTGGGCGAGGGTACGGCAGAGATCGAGATGGAGTATGACGAACGCTTTGTCGGTGACCCGGAAACCGGGGTGATTCATGGCGGGGCGGTTTCGGCGCTTATGGATACCTGTTGCGGGGCGGCAGCGATGAGCCATCCTTCGTCGCCCGGCGGCACCGCGACGATTGATTTGCGGATCGACTACATGCGCCCGGCCACGCCGGGGCAAAAGATCAGGGCCCACGCCGAATGCTATCACATCACCCGCTCGGTCGCCTTCGTGCGTGCGCGTGCGATGGATGACGACGATGCCCGCCCGGTGGCCACCGCGACGGGCACATTCACCGTGGAGGACAAATAATGGCGCCGCCCCGTCCCGAACCCGTACAGGTGGTCAAGCAGCGGCGCGATGCGGCGCTTAACGCTCTGGTGCATGGCGTACCCTATATCCGCTTTCTGGGGGTTCAGTTCGACCGGCGCGGTGACGAGTTGACGGCGATCATGCCGTTCGCGGAAAAGCTGATCGGCAACCCGCTTTTGCCCGCCCTGCATGGCGGCGCGACGGCGGCGTTTCTTGAGGTGACGGCGATCATCGGGCTAAGCTGGAGCACGCTCTGGGAAGAGATCGAAAAAGGGGCGTTGGATGCCGAGACCCTGGTCGGCGGCAATCTTCCGCGCCTGCCCAAGACGATTGATTTCACCGTTGACTACCTGCGCTCTGGCCTGCCGCGCGATGCCTATGCCCGCGCACAGATCAACCGCTCGGGCCGGCGCTATGCCTCTGTGCATGTCGAGGCCTGGCAAGATAATCGCGGGCGGCCTTTCGCCCAGGCAACGGGGCATTTCCTGATGCCGCGCAGGGATGACTGAGGCAATCGGGGGGATCACCCACAAACGCGTTCTCAAGATTGCGCTGCCGATCGTGTTGTCGAATGCGACGGTGCCGATCCTGGGGGCGGTCGATACCGGCGTTGTGGGACAGCTTGGCCTTGCGGCACCGATTGGCGCGGTCGGTATTGGTGCGGTGATCCTGACTGGCATTTACTGGGTTTTCGGGTTTTTGCGGATGGGCACCACCGGCCTTACAAGCCAGGCATATGGCGCCGGGCAGGTGGGTGAGGTTGCGGCCCTTTTGACCCGCGCGCTCATGATCGGCCTTGCCGGTGGGGCGGCCCTTATCGCGTTTCAGGCGCCGCTGTTCCTTGGGGCTTTCTGGCTGTCGCCCGCCAGTCCCGAGGTCGAGGTGTTGGCGCGCGAATACCTTGCGATCCGGGTCTGGAGCGCGCCCGCGATGATTGCCTTGTTCGGCATGACTGGCTGGCTTATCGCGCAAGAGCGCACGCGCGCCGTGCTGTTCATCCAGGTGCTGATGAACGGTGCGAATATCCTGCTCGATCTCTGGTTCGTTCTGGGCCTCGATTGGGGCGTGGCCGGTGTCGCACGCGCGACGGTGATTGCGGAATGGAGTGGTCTTGCGCTTGGCTTCTGGTTTTGCCGCGATGCATTTGCCGTTCCGGCCTGGCGCGATTGGGCGCGGGTGTTTGATGGCGAGCGTCTGCGCAACATGGCCTCGGTCAATGGCGACATCCTGTTGCGGTCGCTGATGTTGCAGGTGATCTTTGTATCCTTCCTGTTTCTGGGAAGCGGATTTGGTGACGTGACG
>NZ_CAJXIP010000028.1 GCF_913054395.1 uncultured Roseovarius sp. | reverse complement strand
CAGTTGCCTAAATGTATCCATATTTGAAACAAACTGGACACAATTTTCGGGGCCATACTCGGACATGTAAATACAGCATGAATGGATGCCAGCATGAGCAGCAGCACTCAAAAGTATACCTCGGGGCTCGTGTTTCTCGGGATGAGAACATTTGACATCGTGACCATCGGCAATCGGGCCTGCGCCACGTTGGACCGGCTGGATGAACACGTAAACGGGCTTGCGATCCTTTCGGACGACGAAGTCGTTGCCCGCACAGAGAATTTCGAACTTCGTATCGAAAACAAGCCGGATTACCTTATTCCCACGCTGGAGCGACCCGCCGCGCATTTTCTTGCCCTCACCCTGACACGGTCAGACATGGGCACCCCCGAGGACACGCAGGCAAGCCTGTCGATCATGGCGCATGTGCTGCGTATCCTGCACCGTGCCCTGTCCCCCGATTTTGTCGAGTGGACCGATCCACAGATCCTGCTCAGCAGCGCCGATTTCCAGTTGGCCACAACCCTGCCCGACGAAGACGCGACCAAAGAGGAACAGCCCCTTGAGATCGCCGTCGCCCCGTCCAGGGTCGTACCGCGCCGCCATGTCCTGCCTGAAATCGAGGAAACCAACCTTATGCTTCAGGCGCGCCTGTCGCGTGGCCATCGCGGCGAACGCGCCCTGCGCATGGTCTTTCTCGAAGATCAGCCGACGGCCCCGGAACCACAGGAAGACATCCGCGAAAAAACGGCGCCGCTGCGGCTGTCGGTCTGGATGATGACCATCACGCTTGGGTTGTTTGCCCTGCCGATGGCAGCCGCCCTCGTGGTTATCAATCTGCTGCGCGGCGAAAACCTGCGGCTTACGTCACAGACGGCGGCGCTGACCGGGACGTTCATCACACTTCAGACATTTGGCACCACCGCCCAGGCGATGACCGTGGTCCAGGGTATTCTGGGTTAGACGATGGCGCCCCCCCCGGCGCCGGCTTTGTAAGCGCCCGGCAATCGGATAGACTTGTGTGAGGTCATGCTTCAAGGAGTGTTCCGATGTTGCAGAGGTACAAATTCCGGTCCGTTCTGGCAGGTCTGAGCCTGTCGCTTTGCCTTGCAGGCGCTGCGGATGCGGCCCCTTGCGGCAATACGGCGGACGGGTTTGCGGGCTGGAAAGCCGCCTTTGCGAAAGAGGCCGCGCGCGAAGGGGTCAGACAGCGCGGGTTGAATGCACTGGCGGATGCCACCTATGCCAGCAGCACCATCGCGGCGGATCGCAATCAGAAAAGCTTTCGCTACTCGCTCGACAAGTTCATGCAGGTGCGCGGCGCCAACACCATTGTGGCCCAGGGCCGCAAGCGCAAGGCACGCGACGCGGCCTTTTACGCCTCGCTTGAAAACCGTTTCGGCGTTCCGGCCGGTGTATTGCTTGCCATTCATGGCATGGAAACCGGCTTTGGCGGCTTCATGGGCGACAGCGCCGTTGTTTCGGCGATTGTCACCCTGACCTATGATTGCCGCCGCTCTGATTTCTTTCGCCCGCATGCCATCGGCGCGCTTCGACTGGTCGATAACGGCAGCATCACCGCCCGGACCAAAGGCGCCAAACACGGCGAGTTGGGCCATACCCAGTTTCTGCCGGGCAATGCCCTGACCTACGGGGTGGATGGCACCGGCGACGGGCGGGTTGATTTCTATAACCTGACCGATGCCATGGCCTCGACCGCCAATTTCCTGCGCCAGAAAGGCTGGCAGCCCGGCAAGGGATACCTCGAAGGCCAACCCAATTTCGCCGTCATCCAGCAATGGAATGCCGCAAGTGTCTATCAAAAGGCGATCGCGATCATGGCGGCCCGGATCGACGGCGGCTATACGCCCCGTCGTCGCGTGAAGACACCTGACCCGGTTTGATCGTTTCCCCTTGTTCCCCGAAAGATTAACGGGCCAGATCATGAGCAGGCAGACCCACGGCCAAGTCACCGCACGCGCAAAACGCGCAGGAGGCTGAGCAGGTTCTGCCCGTCGGCGCGGCGCTTTTGACTTATACCGTCTTGCGCGAGGCCACACCGCCGGTCACCTGAAGGCGCTCGTCGATCACGAAGGTATGGATCGAAAACACGACCGCCTGTGTCCTTGGCAGGCGCAGAACGCATTGCCGCTCTGATCTGAGATAGGGATAATCCGCCCCGCCCGTCGCGCTTGGCTGAACACGCGTGCGCGGCTGATGCAGGGCCGGGTCGGCGTAGCGCAGGGCATTGAACCGCCAGAGCGGGCGATCCACCTGAACCCCGTCGAAAAGACGCTGCACGCGCCGCGCAATGCCCGCGTCATAGCTCGGCACCGGCACATGGATCGTGCTAAGCGGGCGGGCGATCTTGTCGGCCAGGCGCCAGCTTGCGGGAAAGCACAGAACCGCAGCACTCAGGACATGCTCATCGCCCTGCTTCTGCAAAACGCACAGATCCTCCTGCACCAGATGCCCCAGCGTGCCCATCGGATCGTCGCGATCCACCTTTACCCGCTCGCCGTCGGGGCGCGTCACCAGATCGGCGGCAACCGCATAGCCCGGTGCATGCGCGTCCAGCCAGGCGAGCACATACTCCAGCAACTCCTGTGCCGCCGCCGCGCCCTCGGGCGTCACCGCAAGCACATACTCGCGCTGTTCGTCCAACAGCCGCGCCCGCTCGCGCATCTGCGCGGCGAAGGCTTCATCCACCATGAGCCAGTCCGACAAGGGCACCGGCGCGATCCCCGGCAAGGGCCGCCCGGCGGCCGCGTCGTAGGGCAGGTTTGTTTGTAAAATTCCGGTCATGGCGCGACCTTAGCCAAGTCATTTCCCGCCCGCATCCCAAAATTGCACTTCGCCTGCACCCTTTGCCGCACAAGCGCCGGGTTGCCGCGCGCAGCGTCACGCACTACAAGCGCGACGAACCCCGTTTTCACAGATATTTGCAAGGATCGCCGATGATTCCCCGCTATTCCCGCCCCGACATGGTCGCCATCTGGTCCCCCGAAACCAAATTCCGTATCTGGTACGAGATCGAGGCCCATGCCTGCGATGCCATGGCCGATCTCGGAGTCATCCCGCGCGCCAATGCCGAGGCTGTCTGGAAGGCCAAGGATGTCACCTTTGACGTGGCCCGCATCGACGAGATCGAGGCCGTGACCAAGCATGACGTGATTGCCTTCCTCACCCACCTGGCCGAACATGTCGGCAGCGACGAGGCGCGCTTTGTGCATCAGGGCATGACAAGTTCGGACGTGCTCGACACCTGCTTCAACGTTCAGCTAACCCGCGCCGCCGATATCCTGATCGCGGATATGCAAGGCCTTCTGGCGGCCCTGAAACGCCGGGCGCTGGAACATAAAGACACGGTGCGCATCGGGCGCAGCCACGGTATCCACGCCGAGCCGACAACCATGGGCCTGACATTCGCCCGGTTTTACGCCGAGATGGACCGCAACCTGCGCCGCCTCAAGACCGCGCGCGAAGAGATTGCCACCGGCGCGATCTCGGGCGCGGTCGGCACATTCGCCAATATCGACCCCTCGGTCGAGGAACATGTCTGCGCCAAACTCGGCCTGAGCCCCGAACCGATCAGCACCCAGGTGATCCCGCGCGACCGGCACGCGGCGTTCTTCGCCACCCTCGGCGTCGTCGCCAGCTCGATCGAGAACATCGCCATCGAAGTCCGCCACATGCAGCGCACCGAGGTGCTTGAGGCCGAAGAATTCTTCTCTGCCGGTCAAAAGGGCTCTTCCGCGATGCCGCACAAACGCAACCCGGTGCTGACCGAAAACCTGACCGGCCTGGCCCGGCTGGTGCGCATGTCGGTCCTGCCGGCGCTGGAAAATGTCGCCCTCTGGCACGAGCGCGACATCTCGCATTCCTCGGTCGAACGCGCCATCGGCCCCGACACCACCGTGACGCTTGATTTCGCCCTGGCGCGGCTGACAAATGTCGTTGAAAAGCTGGTGATCTATCCCGACAACATGCTGGCCAACATGAACAAGTTCCGCGGCCTGGTGATGAGCCAGCGCGTGCTTCTGGCCCTGACACAGGCCGGGGTCTCGCGCGAGGATGCCTATAAACTGGTCCAGCGCAACGCCATGAAGGTCTGGGAACAGGGCAAGGACTTCAAAACCGAACTTCTGGCCGACGCCGACGTCCTCAAGGCGCTGAGCGCCGAACAGATCGAGGAAAAGTTCGACCTTGGCTATCATACCAAACATGTCGACACGATCTTTGCCCGCGTCTTCGGCGGCTGATAGAAACCCGGCTTGGACGGGGCGTCACGATCTGCCCCGTCTGCCTTTCTTCTTGCCCAAAATATCCCGGGGGAGTCCGGGAAAATTCATTGAATTTTCCTGGACGGGGGCAGCGCCCCCAGCCTGCCCTCAATGGCCCGCAGGCATCCGCTCTTCGACGACCCCCGCCCACCAGCTGCATCCGGCCGGGATAGCGTCGTCGTTGAAATTGTAATCCGGGCTATGCACCATTGCGGTGTCACCATTGCCGATCAGGATATAGGCCCCGGGGCGCTCTTCCAGCATGAAGGCAAAATCCTCGCCACCCATCACGAGCGGCGCCTCATTGCAGGCCCCGCTGATCTTCTGCGCCACGCTGGCGGCAAACTCGGTTTGCTCGGCGTGATTGACCATCACCGGATAGCCCCGATAATAGCTTACCTCGGCACGCCCGCCAAAGCCCGATGCCACACTCTCGACAATCCCCTTGAGCCGCTGCTCGGCAAGGTCGCGCATCTCTGCGCTCATGCTCCGCACCGTTCCCCTGAGGTGAACGCCCTGCGGAATCACGTTGAAGGCATTCGACGAGGTCTGAAACGAGGTGACGGAAACCACCACCTGATCCACCGGATCGGCATTTCGGCTGGCAATGGTCTGAAGCATGGTCACCATATGCGCGGCCATGATAGTGGGGTCGACGGTTTCATGCGGCTTGGCCGCATGCCCGCCCTTGCCGGTCAACGCGATGTCAAACTGGTCGGTCGCGGCGAAAAAACTGCCGGGGCGGATGGCGAATGAGCCAAGCGGCTGGCCCGGCCAATTGTGCATGCCGTACACCTCCTGCACTCCGAAACGCTCCATCAGGCCATCCTCGCACATCTCGCGGGCGCCGGCGCCACCCTCTTCGGCCGGCTGAAAGATCACCACGGCGGTGCCATCGAAATTGCGGGTCTCGGCCAGGTATTGCGCAGCCCCAAGCAACATCGCCGTATGCCCGTCATGGCCGCAGGCATGCATCGCGCCGGGCGTCTTGCTGGCATAGTCCACGCCGGTTGCCTCCTGGATCGGCAGCGCATCCATATCCGCACGCAATCCCACGACCCTGCCCGATCCGGTGCTGTTGCCCTTGATCACGCCGACCACGCCGGTGCGCCCGATGCCGGTCACCACCTCGTCACAGCCAAACGCCCGCAGCTTGTCGGCAACAAGCGCGCTGGTGCGGTGCGTTTCATACAGGATTTCGGGATGTCGATGAATATCGCGCCGCACTGCGGTGATTTCATCGTGCAATTCGGCGAAACGGTTCTTGACGGGCATCGGGCATGGCTCCTGATATGTTCTGGAAGTTGCCCATACCGTGGCGCAATCGCGCTGCTGCGGCAAGGGGGCGCGTCGACCTGTCGGCATTTGCCCATATACATCCGTGCCGAGGTCGGGTATGGCTCGCGGCTTGCGCCCATACGCGCCCCTCCCCCCTACCGAAGCAGACCCAAACCCATGATCATCTCCAGCCTATCCAAAACCCTTGCCGCTCGCGGCTATGACACCCTGACGGCCGTTCAAGAGGCGGTCACGGAACCGGGCCTTGCCACCTCCGACCTTCTGGTGTCGGCGCAAACCGGCTCTGGCAAGACGGTGGGCTTTGGGCTTGCCATCGCGCCGACCCTGCTTGGCGACAGCGAAACCCTGCCCCCGGCCGCCGCGCCGCTGGCGCTTATCGTGGCGCCGACGCGCGAGCTTGCCTTTCAGGTGATGCGCGAACTGAGCTGGCTTTACGCCGAGGCCGGTGCGCGGGTCGCAAGTTGTGTCGGCGGGATGGACATGCGCGACGAACGCCGCACGCTGGACCGGGGCGCACATATCGTTGTCGGCACGCCGGGGCGGCTTTGCGACCATATCAAGCGCGGCTCGCTCGATATGACATCGCTGCGCGCCGTCGTGCTGGACGAGGCCGACGAGATGCTCGACCTAGGGTTTCGCGAAGATCTTGAATTCATGCTCGCCGCCGCCCCCGAGGACCGGCGCACGCTTATGTTCTCGGCCACCGTGCCGCCGATGATCGCCAAGCTTGCCCAACAGTTTCAACGCGACGCGGTGCGCGTCTCGACACAGTCGGGCACCAAGCAGCACGCCGATATCACCTATCAGGCGCTGCGTGTCGCCCCGCAGGATGCCGAGAACGCGGTGATCAACCTGCTGCGTTATCATGATGCCCAAAATGCCATCGTCTTTGCCAATACCCGTGCCACCGTGGCGCGGTTGACCGCGCGCTTTGCCAATCGCGGCTTCTCGGTCGTCTCGCTGTCAGGCGAGCTAAGCCAGTCCGAACGCACCCATGCGCTTCAGGCGATGCGCGATGGGCGCGCGCGGGTCTGCGTGGCCACCGATGTGGCCGCGCGCGGGATCGACCTGCCCAACCTGGAACTGGTCATTCACGCCGAACTGCCCAGCAACTCCGAAGCGCTGTTGCACCGCTCGGGCCGCACCGGGCGCGCCGGTCGCAAGGGAATTTCCGCACTGATTGTCCCCGCCAAGACTGCGAAAAAGGCCGAACGGCTATTGAAATTCGCCAAGATCACCGCAGAATGGACGACCCCGCCAACGCCCGAAGACATCGAGGCGCGCGATCATGAACGGCTGTTGTCCGATCCGGTCTGGTCAGAAGAACCCACTCCTGCCGAGGCCGCCTTTGCCGAACAACTTTTGGCCCAGCACAGCCCCGAACGGATCGCGGCGGCCTACCTGCGGCTTTACCAGTCAAGCTGGTCGGCACCGGAAGAACTGAGCCCGCCCGACAGCCGCCCGCCCGCCAAAGACCACAAACCCTTCGGCCCAAGCGCCTGGTTTGCCCTGTCGGTCGGCGCCAATGACCGCGCCGAGGCCCGCTGGCTGCTGCCGCTCTTGTGCCGCGCGGGCAATCTGGACAAGGACTGCATCGGCGCGATCCGGGTTCAGCCGACCGAGACATTTGTTGAACTGACCGAGGCAAGCGCGCCGGGATTCTGGAACGCAATCGGTCCCGAAGGCAAGCTTGAGGATGGCGTGAGCGTGCGCCGGATCGAAGGGGCCCCTGATCTGGGAGGCCGCTCTGCCCCCCGTGCACCGCGCGACGACCTCGCCCCGCGCCGCGATGCGCGCCCTTCGCGCGACAACGACAGCGATAGCGCGCGCTACAAGCCAAGGCCCGAGGCCGCGCCAGAACCGAAACCCGCCTATCAGAAACCGGCCGCCGAGAAAAAACCCTATGACAAACCGCGGCAGGACAAACCGCGCTTTGACAAACCGAAACCGACCCCGATGACCAAGGCCGTCGAAGACGGTGCCGTCACCCCGCTCCGCAAGACCGGCGGTGACAAGCCGCATAAGGCGCCCAAGAAGGTCTGGGATAACAAACCCGCAGGCGCGCCCAAAGGCAAACCCGGTGGCAAACCCTATGGCAAGACAGCTGGAAAACCGGGCGGGAAACCATTCGGCAAGCCCTCAGGTAAACCGGCGGGCAAGCCCTTTGCCAAAAGCGATGACCGCCCGTCAGAACCCGTCAAGCCCAGACACACCCCCGCCGCAGACGCGAGTCGGCGTTTCACCCCGCCGGGGATGACAGGGAAGCCGGGCAAGCCCGGCGGCGGCAAGCCGTTTGGCAAAGGTTCGGGTGGCAAAAGTCCGGGCGGCAAAGGTCCGGGGAAAAAGCCCACAGGCAAAACCGGTGCCCCCAAGGGCCGCCCCGGATTTGGCGGAACCACCCCGCCGAAGCGCAATAAGCCCTAAGCGCCGCTTGCCCGTATCCAGCATAAGCTATCCGGGCGAGAGATTGCGCGCGATGACTGAGCCGTGCATCCGCAGCCGCTGAATATGCCGATCCCGCCGGACGCCTCCGGCGGGAGTATTTAGGGAATGGTGAAAGCCAGGGGCGTTTCAGAGGTCGCGGCGCGCGAAACCGCCGGGGCCGAAGCTTGCCGATATCTGTGCCACCTCGATCCGCATGCCAGCCTCTGGCCCATCCGCCAGACGCTCCGCGGCGGCATAGGTCCAAGCCGGGCTGGACAGGATCACTTCGCGCAGGATCACGGCGCCGCGCATCACCCGCAGAAGATAGCGTTCGCTTTCCTCGCCAAGCGGCACCTCGGGGGTGTCCCAGCGATCACCCCCGATCCGGGTGCGCCTGATCCAGGACACTGCGAGATCGCCGCCCGGTGCCTCGGCCATACGAAGGTGGACCGGCGCATAGGGCCGCAGCCCAAGCCCGTCAAAGGCGATCACCGCATGCCCGAAGGCCGGATCATCCACCGGTCGCCCCGCCGGGCCAATCCGGTAATGGCGCGCCAGCCCGCGCTGCGCCTCACCAAGGCCGATCTGTTGCGGCACTCCGTTCAGCCGTACCAGGTAGGAGCCTTGCGGCCAGGTTTCAGCCCCCGCCGCTTCACTTCCCAATTGGCCACGCAGGCGATTGCGCAGGATGTAGGTGCCGGGGGCGACAAGTTCGGCATCGCGAAACTGGAACAGCTCCCATTTATCGGGGGTGCCGTCGCCGATGGCGCAGAGGTTGCCACCCGACAGCAGGGCCTCGTCGGTGATGCTTTCCAGCGTGCCATGCAGCATCCGCACGAAAACCCCCTCGCCCCGGTCAATCACCCCCGTACCGATCGGGACAAGCGGCGACTGGGTAAGGCCGATGGTACTGCGCGCGGCAATGAGTGAATCCAGCCGGTAATCGGCATCCTGATCCGAGGCGTAGAGCGCCGCCGAGCCCGGCCATGGATCGGCCATGACCGCGATATGGGGCGCGTGCGGCACCTCTTCGCCGGAAAGCAACGGCAGGTCGAGAAAGAGCGGCGCCACCGGGCTTGACGCCGTGAAGGGGCGAAGCCGCGCAGGAACATCCTCAATCAGGATCGGGCGATAGCTTTCCGGCTCGATGCGTACCGCATCAATGCGCTGTGCATTGCCCATCTGATCGACACGGTCGATGCGAAAGCGCCCGCCGCCCTCGGATTGCGGCAGGGTCAGCACATCTCCCGCCCCTGCGCACAGGTGCGACGGCGGCAGGGTCAGGCGCAGCGTATCAATCGACACGCGCGCCTCGGACAGCCAGCGTTCGACCACCTGACGTCCCTCGGCGCGGGTCATCGCAAGCGGCATTTCCGAAGTTGCCACTGCATGGGTCACGTCATCGGGAAGGATCGCCTCTTCCGAAATCGCCTCGTAATCGCCATCCGCCTCAACAAAGCGCAGGCGCACCCGACCGGCAAGCTCGATATCGCTGCCGCGCGTTTCTTCGATGACACCGCCAAGTTCGCCGTCGCGCACCACGAGATCAAGGTCAATCGCATGATCCGCCTTGCCGTCGCGCAGGCGAAACCGAAGCTGCCCCGCGCGCTCGATCGCATCGAACCCATAGCGCAGCATCAGAGGTTGCAAGGACCCGCGCGCATCGGACACCTGATCGACAAGATAGCCGCGCAGATAGCCATGCAGCGAATGCGTATCGAGATCGCGCAACCCGGCGCGCGCGGCAATTTCCTCGACCACCGAAGCCAGCCGATGCGCGCTTGCGCGTCCGGTGATCCAATGCCCGCGCGCATAATTCGCCCCATCCGACCACTGCCCGGTATTGGCCGGGAAAAACGGATAAGGCCGCGCATCCCAGGCCCAGACATAGGCGTGATCCATGTCGATCATCCGCCCATCATATTCCTCGGAAAGCGGATTTTGCGCCGCATCGCCCCAATAGCCGACCATGGCCCGCAGGTATTGCAGCTGAATAAGCTCATCGCGCTGCCCGGTGGAATGGTGGGGCAGGCTTGATTCCGACGATTTCGGATCGACGAATTTGTTCGGTTCATTGGTGCCCTTGTCGACCGCCGCACAGCCGTATTCGGTAAAGCGGATCGGCTTGGATTGCGCCACCCATGCGGTCGGCTCGGCACGGCGTTCGCCGTCGATCCGTTCGTGATGGGGATTCATCCACCAATTGCGGATGTCCTTGAACCGCCAGATCCAGGCCTCGTCATAAGGGTCATCCGTGATCGGCGTCCGGATTTGCGCAGCGCGCGCCTCGGGCGAGTGATAGAACCAGTCATAGCCCTCGCCGCCCTCGATATTGGATTGCAGATAGTCCAGATCGTAGATCCTGCGCCAATCAGCATCCAGATGATCGTCACCCTCGCGCCAATCCGACAGCGGCATGTAATTGTCGATCCCGACAAAGTCGATGTTGGCGTTGGCCCAGAGCGGATCAAGGTGAAAAAACCGGTCGCCATTGCCCGGCTGATAGCCGAAATATTCGGACCAGTCTGCGGCATAGCCAATCTTCACACCCGGCCCCAACAGCGCGCGCACCTCGCCCGCCAGATCAATCAGCTGTGCCACCGCCGGAAAGCTGTTGCCCGCCCCTCTGATCTGGGTCAGCGCACGCATTTCCGAGCCGATGCAAAAGCTCTCGACGCCACCCACTGCCGCACAGAGCGCCGCCTGATGCAGGATAAAGCGGCGATAGGACCACTCGTCGGGGCCATGATAGCTGACCGGGCTGACCTTGACCGACCCGCCAAAACTCAGAAGATCAAGCACGCCCGTACCGGGGGTGGATTGCGCCAGCGCATTGACCGGCGTCACCGCGAAATCAGTGGCGCGCGCACTGCCAAAAAACGCCGCCACTTCGGCCTCGGCGCCAGCAGTGCCATCGCTGCTGCCGGGCTGCCCTGGGGCCTTGGCCGTGGTGATGCGCCCGCGCCAGGGCAAAACCGCCTGTTCCCCGCCGTCGCCATAGGGGTCGGGAAGGCCATTGCCGGGCATCTGCTCCATCAGGATGAACGGGTAATACAGCACGTCCTGCCCCGCCTGTTGCAGCGCAAGGATTGCCTCGATCACCGATTGGTCACTTGGGGTTCCGCCATACACTTCGCGGTCCTGGCCGTCGCGCGGTACGGTGCCTGCTGCGGTGCGGGTCAGGCTGGACACCTGCCAGGGCATGTTCGACGCGTCAAACTGCTTTTGCTCGACGCGCGGGCGAATGCGACATGTGCCACAGCGCAGGTCGTCGCCGAACCAGCTTACCACAAGCGACGTCGCCCGACAGGCAGGCAACTCGCCGGTGAGCGCCTCGAGCGAGGTGGCGAAATCGGATTTTTCCGAAGGCGTGTTGATATTGGCAAGCCCCGCCGAGCCGGGGCCGAAATTCATCTTCACAGGCGTGGTGGCCAGCACATATTCACCCGAGCCCGGCAACATGGCAACGCCACGCACCGCATGAACCGGATCAAGCTCGGCGCCGGGCGTCGTGGCCTGAGAGGGACGACAGACCTCAAAGCTGAACTGCGGCACGCGGTTACCAAAAGCCCCTATATCGAGATCCTCGATCACAACATAAGCGGTGCCGCGATAGGCGGGTACATTACCGGCACCCTCAACCGCCTCGACCTTGGGATCGGGCAGCTGATCGCGCGTGCCGCGATAGACCCGCATGTTAAGGCTGTCTCGAGCGATCTCGGTCCCATCAGCCCAGATCCGCGCCAGATGCGAAATCTCGCCCTCGCAAAGTGCCAGGGCAAGGCTGACCGAATAGCTGATCTGCCGGGTGGTCGGCGTCGCGGGGCGCGGCGTTCCCTTGCCTCCGCCACGGCTGCCGGGGGTCACGCTTACCTCTTCGCGAAACTCGGTCGCCCAGATCAGCTGACCGGCGACGCGCATGCGGCCGTAAACCTGCGCAATCGCATCGCCCTCGCCCGCGCCGGTCAGCCGCAGACGGCTGACCCGCCCGCTTTCAACCACGTCAGAGCCCTGCCCCAACAGCCGCTGATCAATCGAGCGGCCGATCACGGCCCCGGCGAAACGCCCGATCGCAACCGACGAAATCCCCAAGGCTGTCCCCCCGACAGCCCCGCCGATTGCTGCCCCCGCAGCGGATAACAGAATGGTCGCCATCGCTTAGCCCTCCTTCGGGAATTCGAACCGGGCCACGATACGCCGCCGCCAAGGCGCGCTCAGCGGGCTTTCGACCACGCCATGACCCGAATAGGCGTGAATGAATGTGGCCTGCGCACCGACATGGCCCGCTACCCCGAGATGTTTGGCGACAGACCCGTCACGCATCCGAAACAAAAGAACATCGCCGGGCGCCTCACCGGCGATCGGCTTGGGGCGCAGATGCCGCTTGGCCGCCTCCCAAAGCGCCTCGATGCGCGCAGGCTCTGACCAGTCCATAGAATAGGCCGGCGGGCGCTCTGGCTCGGCGCCAAGCACCTCTCGCCAAAGTCCCCGGATCAGCCCGAGACAATCACACCCGGCACCCTTACAAGCCGCCTGATGCAGATAGGGCGTGCCGATCCATCCCCGCGCCGCCGCGACGATACGCTCTCCCTGACCGCTCATACCCGTCTGCTCCCGCCATCAAGGCGCGGCGAACGGGTAGGGTCGGAGATCGTCCAGTCATCGCCGGGAATATCTGGGAAGCCCTGAAAATTCAGAAGGTTGTTGAACTTGAACTGACAGGTCGCCATGCGCTTGTCGCACCCCGCCTCGATCCGAAGCAGATCGCCGGTGATCACTTCGGCCCCCAAAGGGTGCCAAAGCTCGATCACCCGCGCATCCCCTTCAACGAGGTCACGCTTGATCAGCCCCTGAAGGCCGCTTGCCGCACCGCTCTGAACCTTCAGAACCCCATGGCGAAACCAATCCGGCGCAAACCCGGCCAAATCCGCAAAGCGAAAGACCCGCCGGTCCGTGACCTCTTCGGCGGCCCGTTCGCTGACATATCCGGGGGTGGCAAGGTCAAAGGCGCACGCGCGATCCCCCAGAACCGCAGTGCAGCTTTTCTGATAAACCCGCCCAAGCGGCACGTTCAACGCCTCGGTCAGACCACGCAGCTCGGCCTCGAACGCACCGCCCGCACGCTTGATTTCGCCAATCGTGCCGCGAAACTGCAACTGACGGGCGGCCACTTCGGTCCAGTTCACAAGCCAGGCGCGCACCTCGGCCCGGCCTCGATCTCATCCTCGCGGATCGCCGCATCGCTGAGCGCGCCCAAGGCTTCGGTATTATCCACGGAAAGCCCGGTCGATTGCTGCAAGGCAAGCGCGCTCAGCCCGGTCTCGGGGCGAAAGGTGATCCCTTCAAACGTCAAAGCGTTGTCGTGATCGGTAAACCCCAGAACAAACCCGTCGCGCCGCGACAAGGCCCAACACCGACAGGTGGTCGTCACCCCGGTGCCAAGATGCGCCTCAAGCGCCCTGTTCAGCCCGCTCATATCCGGATCTCCACCACCGGCACATTCGGCACCTCACCCGCCTGAAAGCTGGCAAGGCTGGTCTGAATGCGGTCGGTGTCAAAGCGCACCGGCACGTCAAATTCATAACCCGCTGTCACCTGCACGCCGACATTGGGCGGCTCGGCAAAGCGCACGATCCCTGTGGTTGGATCGACCTCGTAATGCACGCCGTCCTGCAATTCATTGTTTGAAAGCCCGACGCGCACGCTTCCCTCTACCGGCTTGCGGATCTGGCGGGCATAGCTTTGCTCGCCCGACCGGTAGGTCTTGAACAGCGGGAACGCGACCGTGACATCGTCGCCCACACCGATCACCTGATCCCGGTAATCGGGATCAGCCTTCGCGCGGCCCGACTTGTAATCGGTCCAGTCCTTCCAGCGAAACCCGAAAAGTTGCCCGCGCCGCGCCTCGAAAAACGCGATTAGCGCCTCGATGTCGTCAAGCCCGCGCAACGACACCCCCGCGTCATAACGGCGGCGCGATTGCGCCCAGGGGGTGTTGCGCTCTTCAAAGCCGTTTGCCAGCGTCACCACATCGGTCAGCCGCTCAGGTCCGCCAAGCGACCCGAAACTCAGGCTGGCCGGAAAGCGTATTTCATGAAATCCCATCTGCCCTGTTCCTTTGCTTTAACGGTTGCGATTGCCGCGCCCGATCGCGCGGCCAAGCTGTGCAGCGATCTGGCCCTGACTGCGTCGGAACCCTTCGATGTCGGGGGTCGAGATGTTCATCACCACACTGACATTGCCCCCGCCCTGACCCCGCACACCAAGCTTGCCATCGGGCCCCCGGCTCAGCGGCATTATCGCCTCTGGCCCGGCCTCGCCCATCAACCCGGTGCCGCCGCGCATCGGAAAAGTCGTCGGCCCGCTGATGACGCCGCCATTGGCAAAGGGCTGCACCCGGCCCTGTGAAAAGCTGCCACCCTTGGCAAAGGGAAACAGCCCGCCAACCAGGCTTCCGATCCCCTGCGCCACAAGCCCGCCAACCTGATCGGTGACCGGCCGCGTCGCCGCGTTAAAGGCGGTGTTAATCATCGAGGTCGCCAATGTCCGAAGCGAATCCGAAAGACTGTCGCCATCCACAACCGCGCCGCGAATGGCAGAGCGCAAGCCCCGGCTCATGCCGCGTTCCAGCGTCTGCACATCCTGCCCGGTGCGTGCAAACCCGCCCCGGACCCGGCCAAGCTCGGCGTTGAACACCGCCGCCATATCCGCCGCCTGCCCCAAAGAGGCATCCAGCGCCGTGATCTGGCTTTCCAGATCCTCTGTCCGCTCCAACTCATCCATCGCTTATCTCTCCCTTTGTGTCCGGGAAGGCACGCAACAGCGCCTCCAGCCCGTCGCGTGCCATCGGGCGCACGCCCCCCGCCCGCCCCAGCATCAATCGAAACTCGACCGGGGTGAGCGCCCAAAACTCCGCCGGGCGCAAGCCCAGCCCATGCAGGCCTGCGCGCATCAGGACGGGCCAATCAAACCGCCCGCTCATCCCGCCTCATCCGGCAAGGCAAAGGCGCGCGCCAACACTTCGGCCGCGGCCCTAGCCGCAGCCAGGGGCCCACCTTCGATCTCGGCACTCAAAAGGTCGGCGGTGCGGCCACGCCAGCCCCCTCCGCGCAGACCCGCCACAACAAGCGCAAGCACATCGCCGGTGGAAAAGGCGCCCCCCTCGAACCGCTCTACCAGATCAATCAGCGATCCGGCCGCAAGACCCGCTTCAAGTTCAGCCAGTGCGCCAAGTGTCAGCTTAAGAAGCTGCCGCTGACCGTCGATGACCAGTTCCACCTCACCTGCCCAGGGGTTTGCCATCGCTTACAGCACCGTAAAGGTCAGCTGCCCGGCCGACGCGAGCGCCAATTCATAGGTCGCCTCGCCATCATGGGTGCCGCCATATTCGATCGCCGTCACCTGGAACGCGCCTTCGATGGTTCCGAAATCAGGGATCACCACCTGAAAATCCGGCGTCTCGCCATCAAAGAATATCTGGCGCGCGCGCTCGTCACTTGCCGCATCCCGGAAGATGCCGGAACCGCTGATGCTGGCCGATTTCACACCGGCCCCGGCCAGCAATTCGCGCCAGCCCCCGGCCGATTCAAGGCTGGTGACATCCACACTCTCGGCGTTAAAGCTGACCCGTGTGGCGCGCAGCCCGGCCACTGTTTCAAAATTACCGCTGCCATTCAGATCAATCTTGATCAGCAGGTCTTTACCATTCTGTACTGCCATTGGTCTTATCTCCGAATAATCAAAAGGTTATTGGGTGTCGTCCACGCGTGCCCGGAACGTCATGTCAATCCGGCGCAACTGTCCGCCGGTCTCCCTCCGCGCCCGTGCGCGCAGGAAATCAAGGGTGATGAGACGCCCGCGCGCCAGCGTCAGATCGGCCCTCACAAGGGCATCACTGACCGCGCCAGCCACCTCTTTCGCGGTCAGGAAACCCGCGTTTGCGGTAACTACCGAGACCGTGAAACGGTGCCACGCGCCGCCGGCGGTGACATCAGAACGGTCCCGCACATCTTCGGGGCCAAGCGTGACGTAGGTCGGCGGCACGATGCCCGAGGGCAGCGCGTCAAAGATTGCGTTCCCCACCAGGGCCGCCAATCCGGCATCCTGGGAAAGACGTTGAAAAACAGCCTCTTGCAGGGCTGCCGCCACGGCATAACTCATAACACCACCTCCTCTTCCGCCCAGCAGGTCAGGAACCGCCCCGACGCGTCTCGCTCGGTGACCGACTGAATAAGAAACAGCCTCGATCCATCGCGAAACCGCTGACCGGGTTTGGGGCGCGCCGGGCTGTCCTGCGGTGCGGCACGCACCGTGATCCGAAAGGTTGCACGTGACAGACTAACCGCCGCACCGGCCACCTCGCGCCCGGTGCGCGCCACCACTTCGGCCCAAAGCGTGCCACGCGGCACCCAGACCTCGGTGAACCCACCTGCATCGTCGGGCTGACGGTCCTGCCCCTCGATCACAAGCGGTCGCGTCAGGTGAACAGGGCCGGTCATGCGCCACCCCCACCAAGCAGGCGCACCGTGCGATAGCGCTCGATAAGGCTAGAAACCCCGAATGGCATACAGCCGCCGCCAAGGCCGGTCTCATGGCGGTACTCATAATAATGCGCCGCCAAAAGCAGAACCGCCTGCGCAAGGTCGGCCGGCAGATCTCCCCATGCCACGCCATATCCGGCACGAAACACGATCTCGACCGTCCCCCCCGGCGCGATCATCGGCAACATCGTGCCGCCGGGCCGCAACACGGGCCGATGCGCGTCCGGCTCAAGCCGATAGTGATCAGGGCTGACCAGATCGACCTCGTCGGCGCGATTGCGCAGACTCAGACTTGTGATCCCGATCACCGGCGCCACCGGCAAGGCCTGTCCCATGGCATCACGCCAAGTGCTCAACACCCAGGAAAATACCCGTTCTATCAATACCTTGCCGGTCCGCGCCTCAATTGCGGCCATGGCGGCGCGCAGGAAACTCTCCAGAACCGGGTCCTGGATATCGTCATCCGCAAACCCCGTCCCCAGCCGCAGATGCGCCTTGAACTCCGCCAGCGGCAGCGCGGCCAGGGGAACCGCGGTTTCTTCGATTAACATCATGGACATACTCCATACATCCCGGACCCCTCCGGTGGTTCAGGCGCGCGCCACCCTGCGCCGCTCGGACGGAGGGGAAGAGCTGGACAACGCCAATATACGGCGACACGCGCCCCGGGACGGGGGCAACCATGCCCCCGCCCGCCTTCGCCAACTCTTACGAGAGGGCGAATTTCAAAAGCTTGATCGCCTTAAAATCGCTCACATCGCCGCCCACGCGCTTGGTGGCGTAGAATAGGACATGCGGCTTGGCACTGTAGGGATCGCGCAACACACGCAGATCGGGGCGCTCGGCCACGGTGTAACCGGCACGGAAATCGCCAAAGGCAATCGCATCAGCACCGGTTGCGATATCCGGCATATCCTCGGCAATCAGAACCGGATAGCCCATCAGGCGCGCAGGCTCGCCCGCCGCAAGACCATCCGACCACAGGAACCGCCCATCCGCATCCTTGAGCTTGCGCACGGTGCCCGCAGTTTTCGAGTTCATGACAAAGCTGGCATTGGCGCGGTATTCGGCCCCAAGCGCATAGACCAGATCGACAATCGGATCGGCCCCGCCAATCGCGCCATCCGCACCGGTCGGCACATAACCCAGATTACCCCAGGCCCAGACATCATTGTCAACGCTGGGGTGGGTCAGAAAACCGCGCGGTTTGTCGACGCCGTCACCATTCACAAAGGCAGCGGCCTCGGCGCGGGCAAACTTGTCGGCAATCCGTCCCGCAAGCCATCCCTCGACGTCAAACGCGCTGTCATCCAAAAGCCGTTGGCTGGCCTTCGGCAGCGCGCTCAACTCGTGCAGCGGAATGGTGATGCGATCAATCACGGGCGTCGCGGTCTCGGCGGTACCGGCGGTCTCGGACGCCCAGCCATGACCAACATCGGTGTGATCAATCAGCACGTCAAAGCTTGTCGCCTCGACACCCACGACATTGGCCACGGCACGGATCGACGCGGTCGAGCTCAGAACAGAGTGAATCGTCTCCGCCGTCTGCGGATCGACAAGATAGCCGCCATCCCCCGCCACGGCGGTATTAAGCGCCTTGCCCTCAAGTTCAAGCCCGCGCAGCCCATCGTCATCACCCGCCCGCAGATAGGCGTCAAACGCCTTGCGATGCGGGGCATAGGTGTCGCTTGCACCGGCCAATTGCGGGCGCTGAAGGCCAAGAGATTTGCGTTCAAACATGGTCATTTTCTCTTCTTGCTGTTGAAGTCTGTTGTGAATACCGGACTGAAAACTCCTGAATTCACTGATGAATTCCGCGATTGCGGATTTCACTTCGGCCCCCGGAGACAGATCTTCCCCGGTCCGAGAGGTTGCCTCGGTTTTGCTCATCATAAGATCCTGTAGCTTTGATCGTGTTGGGCGCGTTACATCTGCGCCATCTCCCGGCGGGCGTCCTTAAAGGCCGCCGCCAATTCACGCAGTGTGTCGTCGCCAAGACCATCGCCCTTGGCCGCAACCCGCGCACTGGGCAGCATCGGGAAAGTCACAAGCGACACTTCCCAAAGCTCCAGTTCCGTCAAGAGCCGACGGCCCTTGTCATTCTTGCTGGCGCGCAGCGTGCGATAGCCGATACTCAGCCCGTCGATCGCCCCCGCCGCGATAAGAACGGCAGCCTCTCTGGCGCGCCCCACGCTTTCCAGAAGACGGCCCTTCACAAAAAGGCCCCTCGCATCCTCGCGCACCTCGTCCCAGACGCCAATCGGCTGGCTCGGGTCATGCTGCCAGAGCATCTTGACCTTGCGCCCCTCGGCCACAAGCCGCGCCAGCGACTTGGCATAGGCCCCCGGCTCGACGATATCCCCGCCCTGATCGGTCGCCCCGAACAGGCTTGCATAGCCCTCAATCGCACAGCCATCGGTCACGCTAAGCGCGTCGTCATCAAAGCGCGCAAATTTGCGCTCAAGTTCCGTTTCCATATCCATTCGCCTCATCCTTTTGCCCAAGGTGGGGCCACCCCCACCGATCCCGTTCATGGCAGCGCGGCCAAAATCGGCTGAAAGGCCTGCACCACGATGGCCGCCACCACACCGTAAACCGCCAGCCACAGCCGCCTCTCCAGGCGCTCAAGCGCGGCTTCCATCCGCATCAGCCGGTCACTCAGTGCACGGGTCTGCAATTCGGCCACCCTCTCATGCGCCTCAAGCCGCAATGCCGGGGCGCAATCAAATGCCTCGAACCCATAACGCTGCGGCGGGTGCTGATCAGCCATCCAGTTCCCCTTCCGCCAAGGCCGGAAGCCCCAGCATTTCTCGCTTTTCCGCATTGCTCAGGAAATCGGCATTCGCCACCCGGCTCCACTGCGTATCGCGTTCGGCTGCTAGGGCCGGCACCTGATCAAGATCGGGACGCAATTCAAGTTTCTCGCCGCTGAATCCCGCCAGCCATGCCGCCACCGAGGCCGCCACCCGCGTCGCCAGCGGCAAAACCGTCAACCGGTAAAACGCACGATTGGCCTCCTGATAATTGGCAAAGGTCGCATCCCCCGGAATGCCCAACAGCATCGGCGGCACCCCAAAGGCCAGGGCAATCTCGCGCGCCGCACTTTCCTTGGTTTTCTGGAACTCCATGTCCGACGGGCTGAACCCCATCGGTTTCCAGTCAAGCCCGCCCTCCAAAAGCATCGGCCGACCGGCATTGCGCGCGCCCTGATGATGGGTCTCCATCTCGCTCACAAGCCGATCATACTGATCGTTGCTCAAACTGCCCTGCCCCTCGGCCCCGCGATAGACGATCGGACCGCTTGTCCGCGCCGCATTATCCAAAAGCGCCTTTGACCACCGGCTTGCAGAATTATGCACATCCACCGCCTGCGCCGCCGCCTGCATGGGCGACAAACCATAATGATCGTCCTGCGGATGAAAGCTCTTGAGGTGGCAAATCGCCGGGCTCCCCTCGCTCACGTCAAACCGGTGTTTGCGTCCCGAAACCGCATATTCATAGGCAATCGGCCAGCCATCCGCGCCCGGCACCACGCTCATCCGGTCAGAGCGCAGCACATGAAGCTCAAGCGGCACCCCCTGACCCGCACCAACCGCCTCGACATAGCCGTTGCCGGTCAAAAGCAACTGGCCGTAAAGCGCCTCGAAAAGTTCGGCCCGCCCCTGCGCCAGGTTGGGCGCCTTGACCAGGTCAAGCAGCGGATGCTCCGAAAAGCGGCGCTCGCAATCCTGCAACACCAACGGCAATGCCGCAGCCGCCTCGGCGATCATCTTGACACAGCGAAAGCCGACCGGATTGCCCGCAAATCCGGTGCGCGTCAAAGTCACCGTATCGCGCGGGCTCCAGGCCACACGGCCAGCGCCATGCCAGGCCATGACCCGCCCCGTGGCACTGGCTTTTTGCTCGGGCGCCACTGTCGGTTCTGCGCTGCCCTGCCGGAAGAAGTCCAATATCATCAGTTCGTTCTCCTTGATCCTGCATCCATTGGGCTCTTTGCCCGCTTGACGCCATCAGACGCTCAAAGGTTTAAGAAAAGTAAACTAGACCGCGCGCACGCTCGGGTTACGCCATTTCGCGGCCGGTTCGAGAATCAGATCACTGATCGCCCAGACAAGCGCATCCACACGGTCAGGACTGCCTTTGCCTTCATATCCGCGCGCAATCATGGCACACATCTGATCCTCAAGCGCACTCAGCCCGCGCAGATGATGGATGCGGCCCTGCTCGTAAAGCGCCGCCACCGGCTCGGCGCGCGCAACCTTGCCCCGGCTGGCATGAACCTTGCGGAAAGGCACCAGCGGATCGACCTGCCGGATCACCTGCTCAACCATGTCGCCGCCCTGGTTGACCTCGGCCACAAGCCGCTCCGCGCCCCATTGCTCCATCGCGCGAATGGCGGCACTGGCCCACCGCGCCGGGCTGGCCGCACTGATGCTGAAATCGGCCAGAACATAGGCCCGCCAATCCTGTACCGGTCCTCGCGTGATGGCCCCCACCACAACAATTCCGCATTCATCGGACCCGCTATGCCCGCTCACAGGCGGATCGACCGCCACCACCACCCGGTCCATCTCAGGCACCTGATCCACGCGCGCGCCCTCAAGCATCGCGCCTGTCCAGAGCGCGTCCTCGGCCTCATCCACCAGAACACCGTCAAGCTCTTGCCGCCCAAGCCGCGTGCCCGCATAGCGCGCGCGCACCTCATCCAGGAAACTCTCGGCAAGAAAGGCGCGGTTGGCCTCGGTCGGCGCACTTGTCACCACCGTGCTTGGCGCTGCCAACAGCTCCTTCAGCACACCCACATTGCGCGGCGTGGTGGTGACGCAAACCCTCGGATCATCGCCCAACCGCATCCCGAATTGAAGCATGTCCCAGGTCTCGCGTGCCTTCTTCCACTTTGCCAGCTCATCGACCCAGGCCCCGTCAAACTGCGGCCCGCGCAATCCCTCGGGATCATGCGCCGAAAACACCTGCGCCGTGGCCCCATTGGGCCAGATAAGGCGCTTGCGCGTTGCCTGCCATTCAGGGCGGCGGTCGGGCGGCGAACAGGCCATGATCCCGCTTTCGCCAAACACCATGACCTCGCGTACCTGATCAATCGTCTCGCCCACAAGCGCCAGCCGTTGACAGCGCCCCTTGTCCAATGGCCGCGCGCCCTCGACCTGCGCACGCACCCATTCGGCGCCTGCACGGGTCTTGCCCGCCCCGCGCCCGCCCATGATCACCCAGGTGCGCCAATCCCCTTCGGGCGCGATCTGATGATTCAGCGCCCAGAACTCGAACAGATAGGGCAGCGCCATAAGCTCTCCGTCACTCAGCGCATCGAGGAATTCGTCCTGGGCATCTTGCCCTTCTGAGACGATCCAACCGGCACCCGATCTGAGCCCGTGCGTCGTCGAAATCGAGGGCATAGTCATTGACGATGCCCCGGTCTTGCTTTCTACGTTTTTCAAGTTGCGCCTCCGCTTCTATAGCGATCTTCAGCCATTGCCGGATTTCTCCGGTGGCCTTGGTTGCATTTTTCAGCTCATCAAGGTCCCCAGCCCTGATCTTCAGGTACAGATCCTCCAGTTCCTCGCGCATGTCCGCCAACTGGCGTTCCAGCGCATTGATCGAAGTCGTAAGGCCCGTAGGCCCCTCTTCGGGGGTAATCAAAACCATGCGTGCTCTTGCCTCATGCAATTGAAATGCTGCTCAGGGTCCCCTCCGCATATGCGACACAAAAAAACGGCCACCGGGGTCACCCCCGGGGCCGCTTGCCCATCTCGTCCAGCATGTCACAACCTATACGTTAGTGAGTTCGCAGAGTCAAGCTAAACGCAGTTTCCTGATGCACCCAACAGACCGTTATCATTACATTTTATTAACATATCGCATCGGAAACCCACCATTTCCAAGACACCCCAAACCCGATCGCCCCACCCGGCATACTCTGGCAAAAGGCACCCAATCTACGACATATTGCACAAAGCGTTGGATTTTTTGCTCCCAGGGGCTGTGCCTCTCCGATAGCCGCCCTATATGCCATGAAAATTTATCTCGGGGACAGAAACGATCATGTATGAAAGCCTCAGCCTCGCCGCCGACAACCTTTTATCCCCCATCGTATTGTCCTTTGCTCTCGGTCTCGCCGCCGCGCTTGCACGCTCTGATCTTTCCATCCCCGAGGCCGCGGCCAAGGCCCTCTCGATCTACCTGCTCTTTGCCATCGGCTTCAAAGGCGGGGTCAGCGTGTCGGATCACGGCGTGGACATTCATCTCGGCGCGGCGCTCCTTGCCGGTATCATACTCTCGGCCTCGCTGCCGCTGCTGGCGTTTGCTCTGCTACGCATGATGTCGGGCATGGACCGGCTCAACGCCGCAGCCGTCGCCGGGCATTACGGCTCGATCTCGATTGTGACCTTTGTTGCCGCCACTTCGGTTCTCGAAAGCCGAGGCATCGCGGCCGAAGGCTATATGGTCGCCGTCGCCGCCGCGATGGAAGCCCCGGCCATCCTATCGGCCCTCTGGCTGATCTCGCGCGGCGAGGGGCCGGGGCGGATGGATGCCACGCTCTGGCGTGAAATCCTGCTCAATGGCTCGATTGTCCTGCTGGTAGGTGCCTTCTTCATCGGCTGGATCACCGGTCCCGAAGGCCTCGCTGAAATCAGCAGCTTCATCGTCTCGCCCTTCAAAGGCGTGCTCTGCCTGTTCCTGCTCGATATGGGGCTTGTGGCCGGTCGCGGCCTGCGTCAGGGACGTGGCGTGCTGGGGGTTGGCGCGGTCGGATTTGGCCTCGTGATGCCTGTGCTCGGGGGCCTTGTCGGCCTGGGCGCGGCTCTTTTGATCGGTGTTTCGACGGGGGGCGCGATGCTCATGATGGTCCTCGCCGCCTCGGCAAGCTACATCGCCGTGCCCGCCGCCATGCGCGTCGCCCTGCCAGAGGCAAACCCCTCGATTTACCTCACGCTCTCGCTTGGCGTGACCTTCCCCTTCAACCTGACCCTTGGCCTGCCACTTTACCTCGCGCTGGCCCAGATGGCGACAGGAGGCTGACCCAATGCAAACCCACAGAGCCAAACGCGTGGAAATCACCATCGAAAGCGTGATGCAATCGCGCCTCACCGATGCGCTTCAGACCGCAGACGTGACCGGTTACACCATTCTGCCGGTTCTCGGAGGCTCTGGCCGGTCCGGAGAGTGGTCGCGCTCCGGGCAGGTCAGCCGCGCAGGCGGTATGGTGCAGGTCATCTGCATCATCCGGGCCGAGCGGCTCGACGCGCTTCTTGACGCCGCCTTCGCGGTGGTGGATCGCCATATCGGCGTGGTCTGTGTCACCGATTGCGATGTCCTGAGGGCCGAACGGTTCTAGCGGTCTACTCCGCCGCCGCCTGCGCTGCGGTTTCCGCCTCGATCTCGGCGGCGCGCTTTTCGACCTGCTCGACGATATGCTCGACCATCTGCGCATTGTCCATCCGGTGGCTCTGCTTGCCGGCCAGATAGACCATGCCATTGCCCGCACCACCGCCAGTAAACCCGACATCGGTCATCAGCGCCTCGCCGGGACCATTCACGACACAGCCAATTATACTAAGGCTCATCGGCGTCTTGATATGCTCAAGCCGCTTTTCCAGCGCTTCGACCGTCTTGATCACGTCAAATCCCTGACGCGCACAACTCGGACAGCTGATGATGTTCACACCGCGATGCCGCAGGCCAAGCGATTTCAGGATTTCGTACCCGACCTTGATCTCTTCCACCGGATCCGCCGAAAGGCTGACCCGGATGGTATCGCCAATGCCCATCCACAACAGATTGCCAAGGCCAATCGCCGATTTGATCGTTCCGCTGGTCAGGCCGCCGGCCTCTGTGATGCCAAGATGGATCGGCGCGTCCGTCGCCTCTGCAAGCTGCTGATAGGCGGCGGCGGCCATGAATACGTCCGAGGCCTTCACGCTGATCTTGAACTCGTGAAAATCGTTGTCCTGCAAAATACGGATATGCTCCAGCCCGCTCTCGACCATCGCGTCGGGACAGGGCTCGCCGTATTTGTCGAGCAGATGCTTTTCGAGACTGCCCGCATTCACACCGATCCGCATTGAACAGCCATGATCACGCGCCGCGGCGATCACCTCGCGCACGCGCTCCTCGCTGCCGATATTGCCGGGGTTGATCCGCAAACAGGCGGCCCCCGCCTCAGCGGCCTCGATCCCGCGCCGGTAATGAAAATGGATGTCGGCAACGATCGGCACCGGACTTTCGCGCACGATCTCTTTCAGCGCCTTGGCGCTTGCCTCGTCGGGCACCGACACACGTACGATATCCGCGCCTGCCTCGGCCGCCGCCTGAACCTGTGCCACCGTGGCCGCCACATCTGTGGTCAGCGTATTGGTCATCGTCTGCACGGTGATTGGCGCATCGCCCCCGACGGGCACACTGCCCACCATGATCTGTCTGCTTTTCCGGCGGTATATATTGCGCCATGGGCGGATATGGTTCAGCGACATCGCAAAAGCCCCGTCAAATCATGTGAATTTCCGCCCCATGACTATCGCGCGCCGGACCAATTCGCAATCGGTCGGCGCATCAAGATCGAACATGGGAAAACCGCGTTAGTCCTGCGCCAGAGCCGGAAGATCGGCCGGTGCGGCCTGCAATTCGGCCACATAGCGCATCAGATCCTGATCCGCGTCGATATCGGCAACCGCATAGCGCCCCGTAAGCTCACCCGGCGTCAGCGCCAGCCCCGAGGTCACAGATCCGCGCTCCCCGGCAGGTCCGTAATGCTCGCCATTCACCGCGAAATAGACCGCGCCCGATTCACCCACGCGCAGCGTCGGCGGTTCCTCCGTGGCGGGCACGTCATAGCTTTCGCCCGCGTTCATGATACCCTCGAAGATCACGCTGCCATCGGCCGCACGAACCCGCACCCAGGCGGCACGCACCGCCACAAGGCGCACATCGGGCACATCGTCGGCGACAACCTGCGGCTGGTGCGCCAGAACAACCTCGTCACCCTCGTCAAACCGCGCCACGGCAAAGCCGCTATCGCGATCCGCACTGGGCGTGCCGGGACTCATCGTGCCAACCTCTGCCGGGTTCAACGTCGAAATAGGAGCATCGCGCGCCACCATCACCGGCACATCAAGCGCCTTGGGGCGGTAAAGACGGCTCAGACGCTCATCGCGCGGCGGCTGGAACACACCTGATGCATCTGCGGCTGACGGCTCACTCTGGTCGCTGGCGCTTCCGGCGCTTGTCAGCGGGTCGAGGTCGGCCAGGACAATGGGCGTATTTTCAATCGGTGCAAGCTGTACCTGCTGCACCTGGTTGAGCACACTCCACCCCCCATAGCCAATCGCCCCGATCAGAGCCACAAGCACGATGGCAGAGCCAATCGCACCTGGCTCGATCCGCGCCAGAAAGCTTTCCGACGCAGGCAGGAACGGCGTATTAGGCGAAAGCAGCGGGTCCTGCACCTTTGCTGTGCGCACCGCAGAGGCGCCTGTCTTGCGGATCGACGAGGCCTCGGCCGACATGCCGTGGGCAATCGAAAAGCCGGACTCGGTGCAAAACGCCTTGAAAGCGTGATCCGGATCCATGCCAAGATAGCGCGCATAAGAGCGCACGTAACCGGGAATGAACCCAGGCGTATCAAAAGATGAGGGGTCGGCATTCTCGATCGCGGCGACATAAGTCGCCTTGATCCGAAGCTCGCGTTCGACATCAAGAAGGGATTTACCAAGGGTGGCGCGCTCACCGCGCATGACATCGCCAAGACGCAATTCGAAGGCGTCAAAGCCACGGGCTTCAACATCTTCGACCTCGGCCTTGCGCGTAAACCGCCGCCCAATCATCCGATCCCTGCCTCTTTGCTTGCCTGATGCGTTTCTCGAACGTCCCGATTCGAGCTTAGCACTTTTCTTTACAGAACGTTAACACAGAGCAAGGGATATTGCACGTATTCCGGCATTAACCGGCCAATTCGGCGCGATTCAGCGCACAATGGCTCCAAAGTTCATCCAATGCATTAACGAGGGCATCCATCTCGTCCGGGCCATGCACCGGCGAAGGCGTAAAGCGAAGCCGCTCGGTGCCGCGCGGTACGGTCGGAAAGTTGATCGGCTGCACGTACATGCCATAGCCTTCAAGCAACATATCGCTCAGCTTCTTGGTGTGCACCGGGTCACCTACGATCACCGGCACGATATGGCTGCCGTGGTCGATGAGCGGCAGCCCCATACCCTTCAGCCGCGTCTTGAGGATTTTCGCCTGCGTCTGATGCCGCTCGCGCAGCTTTTGCCCCTCGGAGGTCTTGAGGAATGCCACAGATGCCGTGGCCCCCGCAGCCAAGGTCGGTGCCAGCGAGGTGGAAAAGATGAAACCGGGCGCATAGGACCGCACCGCGTCGCACATCTTGGCCGAGGCCGCGATATAGCCGCCCATCACGCCATAGGCCTTGGCCAGTGTGCCGTTGATGATGTCCAGTCGATGCATCAGCCGGTCGCGCTCGCAGATGCCCGCACCGCGTGGACCATACATGCCCACGGCATGAACCTCGTCGATGTAGGTCAGCGCGCCGAATTCGTCCGCCAGATCGCAAATCGCCTCAATAGGGCCAAAGTCGCCATCCATCGAATAGACGCTCTCGAAGGCAATAAGCTTGGGCGCGGCGGGGTCATCGGCGGCCAGCAATTCGCGCAGATGCTCAACGTCGTTATGACGGAAAATCCGCTTGGCCCCGCCATTGCGGCGCACCCCCTCAATCATGCTGGCATGGTTGAGGGTGTCCGAATAGATGATCAGCCCCGGAAACAGCTTGGGCAAGGTGCTAAGCGTGGCGTCGTTGGCAATATAGGCGCTGGTGAACAATAGCGCCGCTTCCTTGCCATGCAGATCGGCAAGCTCGGCCTCAAGCCTCTTGTGATAAACCGTCGTGCCCGAGATGTTGCGCGTGCCCCCCGATCCGGCACCGGTGGCGTCAAGCGCCTCATGCATCGCCGCGAGAACGACGGGGTGCTGGCCCATGCCAAGATAATCATTGCCACACCATACGGTGATCGGCTGTTCGCTGCCGTCCGGCTTGCACCAGGTCGCGTGGGGGAAATTGCCATTGCGCCGCTCGATATCAATGAAGGTGCGATAGCGCCCCTCCTGATGCAGACGTTCGATTGCGTTATCCAGCTTGGCCGAATAGTCCACTGGCATCCCCCTCTTTCATCGATGCCGCGTCCACTTCCTGATCCGAAGCGGCCCGCGGGCCTTGGCAGCGCAACGCGCTACTTATTCAATATTACGAATGGATATATAATCTACCCGCTTCTGACAACAGGCTACAAAATGCCGCTCCCCCAATCCTTGATTTCGGTCAAGTCTCTGGACAGTACCGCAGGGCCTGTTACCCTCGGCTAAAAGCATAATTCAGCATCAAAGGCCAGCCATGTCCCTTTCCGCCGTTCTCACCCGCATTGACGACCAGATTCCGACCGCAACCGAGCGGTTGATGGGATTGTTGCGTATTCCTTCGATCTCAACCGATCCGGCCTATGGCGCCGCCTGTCAGGACGCCGCCGACTGGCTTGTTGCAGACTTGCAAAGCCTTGGTGTAAAGGCGCAAAAGCGCCCCACCCCCGGTCACCCGATGGTGGTGGGGCATATCGACGGCCCTGCGGATGGCACGGGCCCGCACCTTCTGTTTTACGGCCACTACGACGTGCAACCCGTCGACCCGCTGGATTTGTGGAACACCGACCCGTTTGACCCGCAGGTGCAGGACACCGATCACGGCAAGGTGATCCGGGCGCGCGGCGCATCCGATGACAAGGGCCAGCTCATGACCTTTGTCGAGGCCTGCCGCGCCTACAAGGACGTGACCGGCGCATTGCCCTGCAAGATCACTTTTTTCTTTGAGGGCGAGGAAGAATCAGGCTCGCCCTCCCTGATCCCCTTCCTGAAGGAAAACGCCGACGAGCTTTCGGCCGATATCGCCCTGATCTGCGACACGTCGATGGTTGCCCCCGGCGTGCCCTCGATCGCCTCGCAACTGCGCGGCATGCTCAAGGATGAATTCACGATCACAGGTCCCCGCATCGACCTGCATTCAGGACATTACGGCGGGCCCGGCCTGAACCCCCTGCGCGAAATCAGCCGCCTGATCACAAGCTTTCACGACGACACCGGCCGCGTCGCGGTCGAGGGCTTTTACGAAGGCGTCCACGAGGTGCCCGAGGACCTTCTGCGGCAATGGGAAACCTGCGGCTTTGACGAGCACGAATACCTGACCTCGGTCGGCTATACCCAACCCCACGGCGAAAAGGCCTATCCCACACTGGTACAGCAATGGGCGCGCCCCACGCTTGAAATCAACGGTCTCTGGGGCGGCTATCAGGGCGCCGGAAGCAAAACCGTCATTCCGGCCAAGGCCCATTGCAAACTGACCTGCCGCCTTGTCGGCGACATGGATCCGGATGCCCTGCGCCTCAAGATTCGCAAACATGTCGAAGAGCGGCTGTCGCCCGATGCCACGATCACCTGGGATCAGAACCTCGAAGGGTCGCCCGCCGCCGTGATGAACATCAACCGCCCCGAGTTTGAAAAGGCCCGTTCAGCGCTTACCGACGAATGGGAGCGCGAGGCCGTCTTTACCGGCATGGGCGGCTCGATCCCGATTGCGGGCTACTTCAAGGAAATCCTCGGGCTCGACGCCATGCTGATCGGCTTTGCCCAGGAAGATGACGCAATCCACTCGCCAAACGAGAAATACAATCTCTCAAGCTTTCACAAAGGCATCCGAAGCTGGGCGCGCGTGCTGGATGCTTTGACGCGATAAGCGCAGGTTTCCCCCAGCCAACAGGCAGGCCGACATGACACTACCGGGCTTCACCGATCACCTTTTAACGCCCAACGGCGTCAAGATCGCCTTTTCGCAAGGCGGCTCCGGCCCGCCCCTGCTGATGCTGCACGGCTTTCCACAGACCCGCGCCATGTGGACCCATATCGCGCCAGGGCTTGCCAGAACGCATCGCGTGATCTGCCCCGATCTGCGCGGCTATGGCGGGTCCGGCAAACCACCCGAAGTGGACGCCTACAGCTTTCGCGAGATGGCGCGTGACATGACGGCGCTGATGTCAGAGCTCGGCCACACGACCTTTGGCCTTGTCGGCCATGACCGCGGTGCGCGCGTCGCGCACCGCCTTGCGCTCGACGCCCCCAATCGCGTGCAAAGCGTCACCCTGATGGATATCATCCCCACCCACACATTGCTGTCAGAACTGCGTGCGGATGTGGCAAAGGCCTATTATCACTGGTTCTTTCTGACCCAGCCAGAGCCGTTTCCCGAAACCATGATCGGCCATGATCCCGATGCCTTCTATCACGCCTGCCTGCTCGGCTGGGGCGGCGCCCAGCTTTCAGATTTCGATGAGGAACTGCTTGCGCACTATCGCACCGCCTGGCGCGACCCGGAGACCATTCGCGGCATGTGTAACGATTACCGCGCTGCGCTGACGCATGATTTCGCTGACGACGCCGCTGACCTGGGCGCGCGCATCGCCTGCCCGACGCTGGTCCTCTACGGCGCGGATGGCGCAATGGCCCGTGCCTATGACGTCCCCGCCACCTGGGCGCAAAAATGCACGCAACTGCAAAGCCAGACGATCCCCGGCGGTCATTTCTTTCCCGATACGGCACCCGTTGAAACACGCACGGCCCTGCAGGAATTTATGGCGCGCTAGGCTTTCATCTTTCCTGAAATACTCAAACCAACGTCCTGCACCACGCGCAGGGCGGTTCGGCTTTCAATCTCGGGAAAATGGCGCGGTTGACGGGACTCGAACCCGCGACCCCCGGCGTGACAGGCCGGTACTCTAACCAACTGAGCTACAACCGCTCACTGCTCGCCCAATCCCTCAGGCGTGTTGCGCTTCTTACGGCGGGCCTGCGCCCCCGTCAAGCGCCCAGAACACGAAATTTCAACTTTCCCGACATGGCTTGTTTCGCAAGCCCTCAATGACACTCGACACTGGCTGTCCGGTAGCGCCCAAGCGCCTCCGGAAGCGCCTTGATCCCAAGACCCGGCTCATCGCCGACACGCCATTGTCCGGCCTCAAGCACCCCGCCCTGCCCGTCAAACGCGCTGCGCAGCGGGTTGGGGTTCACATCCACCTCGAGCATGCCGTCGCCACCTGCAGCTGCCAGCACTGCCCCCGAGGCCGCAAGCCCGATTCCACCGCCAAGAAAATGCGGGCAATACCGCCGTTGCTTTGCCAAAGCCCGCTTTGCCACACCAAAACAACCGCTTATCCCGCCCCATTTGACAACATCTGGCTGAATCACCTGCAAGGCCCCCGCCTCAAGCACGGCATCAAATGCCGGATCGCCGACGATATTCTCACCGCCCGCAAGGGCGACCCCCGTCGCACGCGCCAACGCCGCCCATTCCCCGGAAGGAGCAAACACCGGCAATGGCTCCTCCAGCCAGCCCAGCCCTGTCCCGGCCAGCGCCTGCACAAAGCTCAGGGCCTGCGGCAAATCCCAGGCCTGATTGGCATCCGCACAAAGCATTGCCGTAGCGGGCAGGCGTTCCTTCAGCGCCAGAAGAGCCTCTGCATCGCCCTGCCCAAAGCCGACCTTGACCTTGAACATTCCAAACCCGGCCTCTTGCGCGACGGGTATCAATTGATCCGCGGCATCAATCGCAATGCCGCTGGCATAGGTCGGCACCGACGCCGGCGCGCCCTTGCGCAACATCTGGCGCAACGGTCGGCCGGCGCGCCGCGCCACAAGGTCCCAAAGCGCGATATCAAGCCCCGCGATCACCTGGTCAAACGGGCCTGGTTCGCCGCATTGCACAGCGCGGATACGGGTCTGCGCGCTTAGCCTGAGAAAGAACGCTTCGGGCGCCGCGGCCTCCTGACCAAGCACCAAACCCGCGATATCGCGTTCAAGCAGCGCCACGCGATGCTCGGCGCCCGCTGCGGGCCAGTTGGCAAACACCTCCCCCCAGCCGTAACAGCCATCGCGATCCTCGATCCGCAGGAACACCGCCGGCCGGTCGCGCATGATCCCGAAAGAGGTTGCCACGGGCACGTCTATCGGCACCCGAAAGGCCTGGGCCTCGATCCGGGTGATCGGCGCCGCGCGCCGATCCTGTAACTCTGCCATGATGTCCCCCATATCGCGCTTCACAGACAC
>NZ_CAJXIP010000027.1 GCF_913054395.1 uncultured Roseovarius sp. | reverse complement strand
AGGCCCAGGCCACCATCGAGGCCGAACAGGCCGAGCGGATGATGAAGCGCTTTCAAAAGGGTCAGTTCAACATGAACGACCTCAAGATGCAGCTTGAACAGATGCAGAAGATGGGCGGCATGGAAGGCATGATGGGGATGATGCCCGGCATGGGCAAAATGGCCAAACAGGTGCAGGACGCCGGGTTCGACGACAAGATCATCACCCGCCAGATTGCCCTCGTGCAATCCATGACCAAGAAAGAACGCGCCAATCCCGCCCTGCTTCAGGCCAGCCGCAAAAAGCGGATCGCGGCGGGGGCCGGTCTTGAGGTTTCCGAGCTGAACAAGCTTCTGAAGATGCACCGCCAGATGGCCGACATGATGAAGAAGATGGGCAAGGGCGGCATGCTCAAACAGGCCATGAAGGGCATGTTCAGCGGCAAAGGCGCCGCGGGCGGCATGCCCGACATGAACGACCCCAAAGCCATGGAAGAGGCCGCGCGCGCCATGGGCAGCAAGCTTCCCGGTGGTTTGGGCGGTCTTGGTGGCATGGGCGGCGGCATGGGCCTTCCCCCGGGCCTGTCCGGCTTTGGGAAAAAGAAATAACACCATGAGCCTGACCCAAGCCCCCATTCTTGAAACCGAGCGCCTGATCCTGCGCGGCCCCGAGCCGCGCGATATCGAGCCGGTGATTGCGTTTCTTCTGGATGAGGCGCGCGCGGGCGGCTTTGGCGCCGCGCCCAACCGCGGCGAGGCCTGGCGCTGGTTCGCGTTGAACGTCGGACATTGGCATATCCACGGCTATGGCTATTTCAGCATCGAGATGAAAGACACCGGCGAGACCGTCGGCATCAGCGGCATCTGGAACCCCGAAGGCTGGCCCGAACCCGAGCTTGGCTGGGTCGTGTTTGACGGCTTTGAGGGCAAGGGCATCGCCCATGAGGCCGCCGAACGGGCGCGCCGCTATGCCTATCAGGATCTCGGCTTCACCACGCTCACCTCGAATATCGTGCCGGGCAACACCCGCTCTGTTGCGCTTGCCGAACGGCTTGGCGCCTGGTTCGAGCGCGAATATGAAAACATCCACATGGGCCACGATCTTTTGTATCGCCACCCCGGACCCGGTGACCTGTTCGAGCGTGACGCAGACGATGACGGCTCGGTCGAGGCCTACGCATGACCCTGTCGCGCATCCCCACCATCGAAACGCGCCGCCTTGTGCTGCGCGGGCCCACGCCCGAGGATTACCCCGATTTCAAGGCCACGTTCAGCTCGTATCGCTCGCGCTTCATGGGCGGGCCGCTGAACAAATACGAGGCATGGATGCTCTATGCCGCCGAGATCGGCCATTGGGAAATCCGCGGCTTTGGCATGTGGATGATCCACGACAAGGACAGTGATGCGACGCTTGGCATGGCCGGCGGCTGGTTTCCTGCCGCATGGCCCGAACGCGAAATCGCCTGGATCATCTGGCCCAACAAGGCGGGCAAGGGCTATGCGCTTGAAGCAACCAGTGCCGTGCGCCGCTATTTCTATGAAACGCAGGGCTGGGATGGCGCAGTCAGCTATATCGACCCCAAGAACCTTGACAGCATCCGGCTTGCCGAACGCCTTGGCGCGGTCAAGGACAAGGATGCGCGTACCATCGACGGCAATGATGCCGTCTATCGTCACCCCTCGCCCGAGCGTCTGAAATCCGGCCAGATCGCCGACGGGATCGAGCTTGAGATAAGCCACTATTGCGACCCGCTGTTCAAACCGAAAGGGATGCCCCTTGACTGATTCCAGCACCCGTGCCGCCGCGCTTTTGAAAGGCCACCGCGAGTCGATCGACCGGCTTGACGCGATCCTTGTCTATACCCTTGGCGAGCGCTTCAAGCACACCCAGGCGGTTGGCCGTCTCAAGGCCGAACACGACCTTCCCCCGTCCGATCCCGCCCGCGAGGCGACCCAGATCGCGCGGCTCGAAGACCTGGCTCATCAGGCCGATCTCGACCCTGAATTCGCCAAAAAGTTTCTCAACTTCATCATCGCTGAAGTGATCCGACACCATCAACAACACCAATCGTAAGGCGGCACAAACGCCCCCTGACCCACGCCATTCAAAGGAGAACATCAAATGGCTATGAAAATTCGTCTCGCCCGCGGCGGCAGCAAAAAACGCCCCTTCTATCGCATCGTAGCGGCCGACAGCCGCATGCCCCGCGATGGCCGTTTCATCGAGAAACTGGGCACCTACAACCCGCTTCTGCCGAAAGACAGCGAAGAGCGCGTAAAAATGGACATCGAGCGCGTCCAGCACTGGCTTGCCCAGGGCGCCCAGCCCACCGACCGCATCAGCCGCATGCTTGAAGCTGCCGGCGTTGTGCCGAAAACCGAGCGTGCCAACCTGAAAAAAGGCACCCCCGGCAAGAAAGCCCAGGACCGCGCTGAAGAGAAAGCCGCCAAGGCGGCCGCCGCTGCCGAAGCTGCTGCGGCCCCGGCCGAAGAGCCCGCGGCAGAGGCCGGTACAGAAGAGTAAGCGGGATGATCGCTGGAATGTCAGGTTTTTCCCAAGACTTCCAGAACGACCTGCTTGATCTCATGCGGTGGCGGCGCGACGTGCGCCGCTTCCGCCGTGATCCGGTGGACGAGGCGCTCTTGCAAGAGTGTCTCGCCACCTTTCGGCTTGCGCCTTCTGTCGGCCTCTCGGAGCCCTGGCGCGTGATCCGCCTGGAAAGTGACGCCGCACGCGCCGCCGCCCTTGCCAATTTCACGGCGGCCAATCAACGTGCGCTGGATGGCTATAGCGGCGAAAAAGCCAGCATCTACAGTAGCCTGAAACTGTCCGGCATGCAGGAATCTCCGGTTCAGCTTGCCATCTATTGCGACGACAGCACGGCCCAGGGGGCCGGTCTTGGGGCGGGCACCATGCCCGAAACCCGGCGCTATTCGGTGGTCGGTGCGATCACCCATTTCTGGCTCGCCGCGCGGGCGCGCGGGCTTGGCGTGGGCTGGGTGTCGATCCTTGATCCGCTGCAACTCAACCAGGATCTGGCCGTTCCCGAGGGCTGGACCCTGGTGGCCTATCTCTGCGTCGGCTGGCCCGAGTCCAGCAATGACACGCCCGAGCTTGAGCTGATAGGCTGGGAAACCCGCCGTGATGCCCTGGCCATCGAGACCCGCTAGATCATGTTTCGGCCGATCCGCACGCTTGTCTTCATGAGTTTGGTTTTTCTGGCCGGAATCGTATTTGAACGCTATCAGCACACCCAACGCTGCGTCGCCGCCCAAGGCATCGCGCAGGACGGGCTTTGCAGGGGACTCCGCCGATGAGTGACGAAAACCGCATCTGTGTCGGCGCCATTGGCGGCGCCTTTGGCGTGCACGGCGAGGTGCGCCTGAAAAGCTTTACCGCAACGCCCGAGGATATCGCCGAATACAGCCCCCTGACATCGGAAGACGGGCAGCGGTCTTTCGGTGTTACGCTGACCGGGCAACTCAAGAACGGCTTTAGTGCGCGCCTGACAGGTATCGGCAACAAAGAGGCCGCCGACGCCCTGCGCGGCACCCGGCTTTATGCCGAACGCGATCAGCTTCCGCATCTGCCCGACGATGAATATTACCATGCCGACCTGATCGGGCTTGAGGTCTATGACACCGGCGGCAGTCTTTTGGGCCAGGTCAAGAGCGTGCTCAATCACGGCGCCTCGGATATTCTTGAAATCCAGGGGCCCGGGGCAAGCGCCGTCGTGCTTTTGCCCTTTACCCTGCAAGCGGTGCCAACGGTCGATCTGGCTGCGGGCCGGATCATTGCGGATCCGCCGGACGGCCTGTTTTAACCTTGCGCATCCTGCTCCATCCCGGCTTCCACAAGACCGGCACCTCTAGCCTGCAACGCGGGGCGATGGCGCGGGCGGACGATCTTGCGCCGCATCTGCGGGTTCTTCTCACGCCGGATATCATCAAGGCGGCCCGGGCGGCGCGGCGCTATTCCACCACGCGCTCCCCCGACCTGCTCGCGCGGTTCTCAGACCACTTTCAAACCTCCATCACCTCGCAGTCGCGCGATGATCCCCGTGCCCTGCTCATCAGCTCCGAAGACCTTGGCGGTGCCTTGCCCGGTCTTTCCGGCGTCGGGACCTATGATGCCGCCCCGGACCTGATGCTTGCCGCAAGTTCCGCACTGCGGGCGCATTTCGGGGCACAGGCACAGATCACAATCTGGTTCACCACCCGCGAAACAGGGCCCTGGCTCAAAAGCCTGTACTGGCAGAACCTGCGCGCGCACCGTCTTGTGGACGATTTCGAAACATTTCGCGATCAGTTTGCGCCTGCGGCAGACCTGGACCGGATCGTCACCAACACCCACGCCACCGTTGGCGATCAGGCCCTGGTGACCGCCACCGCCCTTGAAACCATCGCGCAGCACCGGGCGGGCCCGCTTGGGGCCGCGCTTGACCTGCTGGATATCCCCTCGCAAACCCTCGCCCCGCTTGGCGCACATAATTTGCAGCCCGCCGATGCCGCCGAGGCGCTTTTGGCGCTCAACCGGTCAGAGATTGATGATGCCTCTCTGAAAGATGCCAAACGCGAGCTTTTGCGCATGTACCGCCGCAACCGTCTGGCCTGACCCATCCAAAGAAAATTCGGCGAAAAATCTTGCCCGCCCCCCAATCCGCAGGATAAGGCCCCAGCCTATGACAAACCTAACCAGATCCCACGGGCGCAAATCCATCAGCGCCACGGCACAGCCCCGCGAGCTGATCACCCCCACGCCCCGCCTTGTCGGCGCATGGACAGCCAAGGTAATCACCCTGTTGCCACAGGCCTTTCCCGGCATTTTGGGCGAAAGTCTCACTGGCCGCGCCCTGCAAGACGGGCTTTGGGCGCTGGAAACCATCGACCTGCGCCCGTTTGGCGAGGGCAGGCACCGCAACGTCGATGACACGCCTGCGGGCGGTGGTGCGGGCATGGTCCTGCGCGCCGATGTCATGGGCCGCGCGATCGAGCAGGCCCAGGCCGGCACACCGTCAGGCTGGCCGTTGATCTATCTCAGCCCGCGCGGCAAACGCATGGATCAGGCAATGGTGCAAAGCCTCTCGCAGGCCCCCGGCGCAACCCTGATCTGTGGGCGGTTCGAGGGGCTGGATGAGCGGGTAATCGAACATTACGGAATTCAGGAGGTCTCGCTTGGCGATTTCGTCATGACCGGTGGCGAGATCGCGGCGCAGGCCCTGATTGATGCCACCGTCCGGCTTTTGCCCGGTGTTTTGGGCAATGCCGAAAGCGCGCTTGAGGAAAGCCATTCCAACGGATTGCTGGAACACCCGCAATATACCCGCCCTGCCGAATGGATGGGCCGAGAGATCCCCGCAATTCTGACCTCTGGCGATCACGCCAAGGTTGCCCGGTGGCGACATGAGATGTCCGAGAAAATCACCGCCGAACGCCGCCCGGACCTTTGGGACGCCTATCAGAACCGTCAAAAACCGGGCTAGGCCCGGCTTGGCGGGGCAGGCGAAAATTCCGTCGCCCGTTCCCCGACAAAACTCCTTGCCTCAGGCGCATATTCCTCTTAAACACCGCCTGTTCCCGGTCGGTTTTCCGACTCGGGGACGTATGGCGTTGTCACGTGATGCCGCGGCGGAGGTTCTTCCCTCCATCTCGGGCGCGCAGAAAGAAACGCCGTAGACGGATTAAATAATGACGACCTGATCTCTGGCGGGCGCATCTGCGGACCCGGAAGAAGACCAAGAGCTCTGAGGACGCGACACACCTTTGCGGAATAACCGCAAGCAGATTAGGAGAGAAGCGATGGATATTATCGCTCAGTTGGAGGCGGAACAGATCGCCTCGCTCGGGAAAACCATTCCCGATTTCAAGGCCGGCGACACGATCCGCGTCGGTTACAAGGTGACCGAAGGCACACGCACCCGCGTTCAGAACTTTGAAGGCGTTTGCATTGGCCGCAACAACGGCAAAGGCATTGCCGGGTCGTTCACCGTCCGCAAGATTTCCTTTGGTGAAGGCGTCGAACGTATGTTCCCGCTCTTTTCGACCAATATCGACAGCATCGAGGTTGTGCGCCGTGGCCGCGTTCGTCGCGCCAAGCTCTACTACCTGCGCTCGCGTCGCGGCAAATCGGCCCGTATCGCGGAAAACGCCAACTACAAGCCCCTCTCGGGCGCTTCAGCGTAAGGACGTCTCCGATGAGAAAAGACATTCACCCCGATTACCACCTGATCGACGTCAAGATGACCGACGGCACGATCGTTCCGATGCGCTCGACCTACGGCAAGGAAGGCGACACGCTTTCGCTTGATATCGACCCGACGGTACACCCCGCCTGGACCGGCGGAACCTCGCGTCTGATGGATGCCGGTGGCCGCGTTTCGAAGTTCAAAAACAAATATGCCGGCCTGGGTTTCTGAACACCCCACCGTTGCATCACACAAAAAAACGCCGTCCCTCGGGGCGGCGTTTTCGTTTTGGCCCTTCGGGGCAAAGCTGTCGGGGATCAGAGGCTTCACGCCACCATCTGTTCGGCCTTCTTGAGATCGACCGAAACCAGCTGACTGACGCCCTGTTCGGCCATTGTCACACCGAACAGGCGGTCCATCCGGCTCATGGTGACAGCATGGTGGGTAATGATCAGGAACCGCGTTTCGGTGCGGCGGCACATCTCGTCCAGCAGGTCGCAGAACCGTGTCACATTGGCATCATCCAGCGGCGCGTCGACCTCGTCGAGCACGCAGATCGGCGCCGGATTGGCAAGGAACACCGCAAAAATAAGCGCCAGCGCGGTCAGCGTCTGCTCGCCCCCCGACAACAGGCTGAGCGTCGAAAGCTTCTTGCCCGGCGGCTGGCACATGATCTCAAGCCCGGCCTCAAGCGGATCGTCGCTTTCGACCAGCACAAGATTGGCCTCGCCGCCGCCAAAGAGATGCCGGAACAGCAGGGTAAAGTTTGAATTCACCTGCTCGAAAGCGGTCAAAAGCCGCTCGCGGCCCTCGCGGTTAAGGCTGGCAATGCCATTGCGCAGGGTCTTGATTGCCTCTTCCAGATCAATCTTTTCGCGGACCAGTTCGTCATGCTCGGCCTGAACCTCCTGCGCGTCCTCCTCGGCGCGCAGGTTGACGGCGCCAAGCGCATCGCGCTGCCGCTTGAGCCGGTTGACGTCGGCCTCGATCGCATCAGAGGCGGGCATCGCATCGGGATCGGCGCCAAGGCTCTCAAGCAACGCTTCGGGCGTGGTCTCCTGGGCGTCCCGGATACGTTCGGCGGACAAAGACAGGGTTTCGCGCGCGGCATCGGTACGGGCCTCGGCGCGGGCGCGGGCCTCTCGGGCTTCAGAGGCCAGGCGCTCGGCCTCGCGCTCGTCCAGCGCGGCCTGACGGGCGACGCCTTCCGCCGTGGACAGCGCATCGCCTGCGGCGGCGCGGCGGGCTTCGCTGCGATTGATCTCTTCGCCCAGCTCAGAGCGCTTCGCGGCAAGGATTTCCGGCGCGGCACTGGCATCTGCCAGTTCAACTTCGGAGGCTGCCTTGCGTTCTGCCAGCTCTTCGCTGCGCTTTTCGGCCGTTTCCAGACGGTGACGCCAGCCGCTGATTTCCTTGGCGATTTCCTGACTGCGGCGGGTGCGACGCTCGCCCTCGCGGCGCAATTCATCCTGGCTCGACCGCTTGGCCATCATCGTCATGCGCGCGGCTTCAACGGTTAGCTTGATGTCCTCAAGATCGGCGCGCGCCTCATCAAGATCGCCCAGATCGGCAAGACCCTTTTCGGCGTCCGACAGGTCTTTGCGCGCCGACATCGCCTCTTCTTCGTGGCGGGTCACGGCAAGGCCAAGCGAGTCAAGCCGCGAACCGGCAAGGTTGCGGTCGGCCTCGGCGCGGCTCAGAGCGCGGTTGGCCTCGTTCACCGCGGCGTCAGCGGCGCGGCGCGCATCGCGCGCGGCGCGGTCTTCCTCGGTGCGCCGGGCAAGCTGATCGCGCAGCGCCTCATGGGCCTGCATCGCGCCGTCGGCCCGCGCCGCCGCGTGTTCAAGCTGTTGCTTGAGTTCTTCCAGCCGGTTGAGCTGTTGCAATCGCAGCGCCGCAGCGCTTGGCGCATCCTCGGCCCAGGCGCGATATCCGTCCCACCGCCAGAGATCACCCTCGACGCTGACCAGCCGCTGACCGGGTTTCAACAAGGGTTGCAGGCGCGGGCCATCGTCAGGATCGACAAGACCGATCTGCCCCATGCGCCGCACCAGAACCTCGGGCACCGACACGTGATTGGTCAGCGCCGTCACCCCGGCAGGCAAGGTCTGCGGAGTTTGATACCCCGGCAGAACGGCCCAGCCCGACGGGCCATCGGCCTCGACCTCGGGGGCGCGCAAGTCATCCGCCAGGGCCGCGCCAAGCGCCTTTTCGAAACCTTGCTGAACCTGAAGGCGGTCCATGATCTGGCCCCCCTCGGCGGTGTCGCGCTGCACCAGCTTGGCCAGGGCCGACACCTCGGCGCGCAGGGCGTTCATCTCGCCTTCGGCCTCAGAGCGCCCGGCACGGGCCTCGGCCTCGAGCGATTGCGCCTCGGCGCGGGCCTCGTCAGCGGCGACAAGCGCGGCTTCGGCGGCTTCGGCGGCGGCCACAGACGCGGTTTCGGCGGCTTCGGCGGCAGCGTGATCGGCGCTGGCCTTTTCAAGTGCAGCGCGCGATTCGGCCTGTGCGACGCGGGCGCGCTCGGCTTCGGCCTCGCTTTTGGCAAGGGTCTTGCGGCTGTCGTCAAGCAGGCGCTGCGCGGATTGGTGGCGCGCGGACAGGCGGGCCATGTCCTCGGTCATCTGGCTCAGATCGCTTTCGCGCTGTTGCAGGATCTGGGCCGCTTCGCGCGCAACGGCCTGCACCTCTTCAAGCCGATCCTCGTGGCCTTCGGCGCCCTTGGCAAGCTCGCGCGCCTCCCAGTCCAGCCGCTCGATGGTTTCACCCGCATCGCGGTTCAGGCCGGTCTCGCGCTCGATATCACGGGCAAGCTGTTCGATCCGCCGTTCAAGCGTTTCGATCCGCTCACGGGCGTTGGCCTCTTGTTCGCTCAGGGTGTCGCGCTGTACCGTGAGGCGTTGCAGGATTGCCGCCGCTATCGCCTCTTCCTCGCGCAACGCGGGCAATGCATCTTCGGCCAGACCCCGCGCCCTGGCCGCCTCGCGGGCCGCTTTTTCGGCACGTGCGGCCTCGGTGGTGCGCTCACGCAGGTCGTCCTCGGCGCGGGCCCGCGCAAGATCGGCCTCTTTCCAGCGCCGATATAGCAACAGCCCTTCGGACAGTCGCAGTTCCTCGCCGATCTGGCGATAGCGCGCCGCCTGCCGTGCCTGGCGGGCAAGCTGTGCCAGTTGTGCCGAAAGCTGCTCGACCACGTCATCTACGCGGGTCAGATTGGTTTCCGCCGCGCGCAGTTTCAATTCCGCCTCATGGCGACGCTGATAGAGTCCCGAAATGCCCGCCGCCTCTTCCAGAATGCGGCGGCGCGCTTTCGGCTTGGCGTTGATCAACTCGGAAATCTGCCCCTGACGGACGAGGGCGGGCGAATGCGCCCCGGTCGAGGCATCGGCAAAAAGCATCTGCACATCGCGCGCCCGCACATCCTTGGAATTGACTTTATAGGCGCTGCCCACGTCGCGGGTGATGCGGCGCACGATTTCAAGGTTATCGGAATCATTGAACCCGGCGGGCGCAAGCCGGTCGGAGTTATCAAGCTGGATCACCACCTCGGCGAAATTGCGTGCGGGGCGGGTGGACGCCCCGGCAAAGATTACGTCCTCCATCCCGTCGCCGCGCATCGCAGTGGGGCGATTTTCGCCCATCACCCAACGCAGCGCCTCAAGCAGATTGGACTTGCCACAGCCATTCGGCCCCACCACCCCGGTCAGCCCATTGGCAATGATCAGGTCGGTGGGATCAACAAAGCTCTTGAAGCCGGTCAATCTGAGTTTCGAGAACTGCACGTTTGCCTCGGGTTGGGGGTTGCGGCCATCCGGCCAGTGATTCCATTCAACCCCGAGTGTGGCCAAGCCACGCGGCCCCTGTCAACGTTCAACCACATCATATTGGGCGCGCAAGCAAGTTATCCACACAATATTGCGCAATCCCCAGCAATACCTCGCCGAAACCCATGACGCGGAAAGACCGAAAGCGGTCGGAAACATCCTTGACGCAGCCCGCGCCGCACTTCATACCGAATGGGCAAGGTTCCCCGCTAAAGGTGCAAAGCGCCAGGGGATGAATTGGGAATGAAGTGATGGTGGACCCAAACAGGGCGCCTATTCTTCAGCCGCCCCCGCGACTGTAAGCGGTGAGCCCCTGTCAAATGCCACTGGACCGCAAGATCCCGGAAGGCGACAGTAAGGCGACGACCCGCGAGCCAGGAGACCAGCCCTGCGTTTGTCAATCCCGCCTCGGGTGAGAGGCGCAAAGGAGATACCGCTATGACTGCACTGGTTCAAACCGCCGCCAAATCCACCGTTCTGCCCTTCGTGGCCGCCATGGTCCTCGGGCTGGGCATCGTCACGATCGCCGGCCATGTTCAGGCCTCTGCCCTGCATGACGCGGCCCATGACGTGCGCCACGCGACCGGCTTTCCCTGCCACTAAACCATGTTTTCCAAAATTGTAACCAGCGCGTTGCTCGCTGGGTTCTGCACAGGGCTGATAGCCGCCCTGCTGCAGTTCATGTTCATTCAGCCGGTGCTTTTGCACGCCGAGTTGTATGAGACAGGCACTCTTGTGCATTTCGGAGAGGGCGCGACCGGTGCCACCCCCGAATTGCCGGGGTTCGATGCAATGCGCGACGGGCTGAGCCTGTTGTTCTCGGCGCTGATCTATGTCGGTTATGGCCTCGTGCTTGTGGCCTGCATGGGGCTTGCCGCCGAACGCGGCGCACGGATTGATGCGCGCACCGGACTGCTCTGGGGCGTGGCCGGTTTCGTAGCCTTGCATTTCGCCCCTGCCGTATCATTGCCCCCCGAAGTGCCCGGCGGCGCCTACACCGACATCACCGCCCGCCAGATCTGGTGGTGGGGCACGGCGATCGCGACAGCGCTTGCACTTGCCTTGATCGCCTTTGGCCGTGCGCCCGTGATGATTGCCGCGGCGATTGCCCTTTTGCTGGCGCCGCATGTGATCGGCGCTCCCCACCCGGAGAATTTTGCTGGGCCTGTCCCGCCGGAGCTTGCCTCGCTGTTCGCCACCCGCGCGCTTGGCGTCGGATTTGCGGCATGGACGCTTTTGGGCACACTGGCCGGATATTTCTGGACCCGCGAAAGCGCCGAAGGCTAACCAACGCGCCCCGGCGGTTCGCCGCCGGGGCACCACACAAGGAGAGCACTGATGCCGAAAACCTTTGCCTTTCTGTTGATCGGGTTGTTTTTCGGCGTCGGCTTCGGCTTTCTTCTGGCCGCCACCACCGGTGCCGAATTGACCGGGCACGAACACGCCGAGGTTGGCTCGGTGCATGATCACAATGCCCATGATCATGGCGCCAACGGGCCCGATCATTCCAAGCTGACCGATGTGACCGGCCCCGCGCCGCAGATCAGGCTAAGCCTGCACCCCGACGGGCCGCAAAGCCGCAACCTGCATATCGCGATCACCGATTTCACCTTTGCCCCCGAGGCGGTGAACGGGCCGCATGTGCCGGGCGAGGGCCATGCGCATGTCTATCTTGACGGCGTGAAAATCGCCCGCGCCTATGGACCGTGGTTTCAGCTTGACGCCCTGCCCTTAGGTCACCACAAAATCCGGGTCACCCTGAACGCCAACGACCACAGCCAGCTTGCGATCAACGGTACCCCGATCGAGGCCCATGCGGGGCTTGTGATCGAATGATACCTCAGGCCGGAACACGCCCCACAAGGCAATGGCGCAGCCGCCCGGCAGCGCGCGCATCCTCGATCCAACCATCGGGCGAACCCTCGTACAGCGTTGCAAAGGCCAATGTGTCGTCAAGATCGCAGGTCGGGTCGATATCGCCGAAAAGATACGTCGCCTTGCCCGGAGCCGAAAACGCCAGGCTCAGCGGACGACCGCAGTTTGACATGCAATCGTGGTCCTGGACCTCGAACGCCATGGACCGATCACACAACGCGGCACGCAAATCGGCGGCAAAGCTTTTGCCATCCATGCCATCACATGTAGAACAAACCACAATCCGGTGCGTCATCGCCGATCCCCTTTGTATCGGGATTAGGCCGGTTGCCCGCCCAAACGCAAGCCTTTCAAGGAGCTTTTAACCATGCCCGCAAAAATCCCCGCCACCGTCGTGACCGGCTTTCTGGGCGCAGGAAAAACCACGCTGATCCGCCACATGCTGGAGAACGCAGGCGGCCGCCGCATTGCCCTTATCATCAACGAATTCGGCGATCTTGGCGTCGATGGGGATATCCTCAAGGGCTGTGGCATCGAGGGCTGCGCCGAGGATGACGTCATGGAGCTTAGCAATGGCTGTATCTGTTGCACCGTCGCCGAAGATTTCATCCCCACCATGCAAAAACTGCTGGAGCGTGAGAATGCACCCGATCACATCGTGATCGAAACCTCGGGGCTGGCCCTGCCGCAACCGCTTGTGCGCGCCTTCAACTGGCCCGAAATCTCGACCCGCGTCACCGTCGATGGCGTGGTCACCGTGGTCGATGGCAAGGCCGTGAGCGAGGGCCGCTTCGCGCATGATGTGGCCGCCGTCGATGCACAGCGCAAACTTGACGAGAATCTTGACCACGAAACGCCGCTCTCCGAGTTGTTCGAGGATCAGATGGCCTGTGCCGATATGATCGTGGTCAACAAATCCGATCTGCTGGATGCGGATGAAATGACGGCGCTTGTAAGCCGACTTCGCACAGATAGCCGCGATGGCGTTCAGGTGGTTACATCGACCATGGGCGCGCTGCCGATTGATGTACTTCTGGGTCAGGGCATCGGCGCCGAGGCCGATATGGAAAGCCGCCACGAGCTTCACCATCACCACCACGATCATGATGACGAGCACGACGATGATCACCATGATGAGGACCATCATCACGATCACGACCATGATGCCTTTGAAAGCTTTGTCGTCACCCGGACCGAAATCGCCGATCCTGCGGGGTTTGCCCAACAGGTTGCCGATGTCATCCGCGCCCATGACATCCTGCGCCTCAAGGGGTTCGCCGCCGTCAGCGGCAAGCCGATGCGCCTAACATTGCAGGCGGTCGGCCCGCGCGTCGCCACCTATTTCGATCAGCCCTTCGGCAGCCAGCAGCGTGAAACCCGGCTTGTGGTGATCGGTCAGGCAGGTCTTGACCGCGCCGCCATCGAAGCCGCGCTCTGTGCATGATCATCGTCGCGCCCACTAGCCCGAAAGACCCGGAAGCGAGCGCGCTTTTGCGTGCCAGCCACGCCTTGATGCAATCGCTGTTTCCACCCGAGGATAACTTTTTCCTCGATATAGAAGAGCTTTGCACCGATGATATCCGGTTTTTTACCGCACGGATTGACGGCCACATCGTCGGCACCGGCGCGCTTGCCCTCAAAGAGGGCTACGGCGAGGTGAAATCCATGTTCGTGGATGAAAGCGCGCGCGGCAAGGGCGTTGCCGACGCGATCCTGCGCCAGATCGAGGATGAGGCGCGCGCGCTCGACCTGCCGCTGTTGCGGCTTGAAACAGGCAATGTACTTTACGCCGCCCATCGGCTTTACGAGCGCCACGGCTATGCGGTGCGCGGGCCGTTCGGCGACTATCCCGCCGCGCCCTCGTCGATTTTCATGGAAAGGACCCTATGAGCCTAGTCAGACTTTTTCTTCTCGGCCTGCTTTTTAAGCTTGGCAATCAACTCTTCCTTGCTCTGGCGGGCGCCAAAGGGGTTTTTCGGACCGCCCGGTTGATTGTGCTCTTTGTGTCGGGGGGCGTTGTTGCCTTTTTTGGGGGCACCCTGCGCTTTGTAATTCATGACTTTGCCCTTTCGGCAAGAGGCCGCACCATTCGCAGCCGTTGCGGATCTATTGCCGCAATCCGCCCTGTCAATCAAGCTGGAACCGCCTGATGCACCTTCTTGCCGCCACCCCCGGAACCATTGATGACGGCAAAGAGCCGGTCGATCTGGGCCAGACGCCGGCCGATGTCGTGTTTGTCTCGGCCGCCGATACCGAGCTTGCAGCGCTGAGTGCCGCGCGCGCCGAAATGACCCAGGCGCCAAGCCTGCGGCTGGCCAATCTCACCCATCTGCAACACCCGATGTCGGTCGACCTCCATCTCGACAATTGCGCCACCAAATCCCGGCTTGTGATCGCGCGGGTTCTGGGCGGCACCGGGTATTGGAAATATGGGGCCGAACAGTTTGCCGCGCGCTGTCACGAAGCGGGCGTGCCGCTTGCCCTGTTGCCGGGCGATGACAAACCCGACGCCGATCTGCGCGGGCTCTCGACGGTGGCTGATGAAGACTATGATGCCCTCTGGGCCTATCTGGTCGAGGGCGGCCCTGAAAATTCGGCGAATTTCCTGAGCTATGCCAAGTCGATAATCGAGCAATGCGAGAAACCTGCTGCGGCAAGCCCGCTGTTGCGCGCAGGCGTCTATTGGCCCGGCGCAGGCATCGCCGGCCTGGAGGCCGCGCGCGCCGCATGGGCCCCCGATCACCCCGTCGTGCCGGTGATCTTTTACCGCGCCCTTGTACAGGGCGCAGGCCTGAACCCGATCAACCGGCTGGTCAAATCCTTGCTGCGCGCGGGGCTGAACCCGCTGCCGGTTTTCGTCGCCTCCCTCAAAGATCAGGTCTCGACCGCCACGCTTGAGCATCTGTTCACAGAGGCCCCGCCCTCGGTGATCCTGAACTGCACCTCCTTCGCGGTCGGCTCGCCACACAAAGGCGACGACAGCCCGCTCAACCCGCTTACCATGCCCGCCGCCAACGGCGCGCCAGTGTTCCAGGTGGTGCTTGCCGGGTCCGGCGAAGAGGCCTGGGCCGAGGGGCTGAGCGGGCTGTCGGGTCGCGACATTGCCATGAATGTCGCACTGCCCGAGGTCGACGGACGGGTGTTGAGCCGCGCCATCAGCTTCAAGGGCGAGGCCTTTTTCGACGAGGCAACCGAATGCCCCATCGCCACCTATCGCGCGCAGGGCGACCGGGTTGAATTCGTCGCCGATCTGGCGCGCAACTGGGCGCACCTGCGCCATACACCAGCGCCCGAGCGGCGCGTCGTCCTGATCCTCGCGAATTACCCCAACAAGGACGGGCGGCTGGCCAATGGCGTTGGGCTTGATACGCCCGCCGCCACGGTCCATGCACTCGGCCTTTTGGCCGATGCCGGATACCATGTGACAAATGCCCCGGCGGACAGCGATAGCCTGATGCAGGCGGTGATGGCGGGACCGACGAACTGGCTTACCGATCGCGCCGAGCGGCAGGGCGGCGTCACCCTGTCGATGGCCGACTATCAGATCGAATATGCCCGCCTGCCCTGGGCGATGCGCGAAGCGGTCCAGGCAAGGTGGGGCGCGCCCGAGGCGGATCCGTTCTTTACGCCGGGCGAAGTCGATTGCGGACAGTTTTCCCTGTCGGTTCTTGAATTCGGCAATGTGGTCGTCGGCGTGCAACCGGCGCGCGGCTATAACATCGACCCGACCGACACCTATCATTCGCCCGATCTAGTGCCGCCGCACAACTATCTGGCGTTCTATTTCTGGCTCCGCCATCAATTTCGCGCCCATGCCATCGTGCACATGGGCAAACATGGCAACCTGGAGTGGCTGCCCGGCAAGGCGCTTGCGCTTAGCCAGGAATGCTGGCCCGAGGCAGTGCTTGGGCCGATGCCGCATGTCTATCCGTTCATCGTCAACGATCCCGGCGAGGGCACGCAGGCCAAACGCCGCGCGCAGGCGGTGATCATCGACCACCTGACGCCGCCCCTGACCCGCGCCGAAACCTATGGGCCGTTGCGTGACCTCGAGGCCCTGGTCGATGAATATTACGAGGCCGCAGGCGTTGATCCGCGACGGATTTCGCATCTGCGCCGCGAGATCCTGACGCTGAGTTCGGCCACCGGCCTGGACAAGGATGTCGGCATGGAAGGCGCCGATGAGGACAGCGACCTTGCCAAGCTTGATGCCTATCTCTGCGAGTTGAAAGAAGCGCAAATTCGCGACGGCCTGCATATCTTTGGCCAATCGCCGACCGGGCGGCAGGAACGCGACCTGTTGCAGGCACTCCTGCGCGTGCCGCGCGATCAGGCGGTCGGCGGCGATGCCTCGATCATCCGCGCACTGGCAGCGGACCTTGACCTTGGCCCTGGCTTTGATCCGCTTGATTGCGACATGGCCGCAGCCTGGACCGGGCCAAACCCGCAGGTTCTGGCCGATGCGGCCCCCGGCGCATGGCGCAGCAATGGCGACACGGTCGAGCGGCTGGAAGAACTGGCCTCGCAGCTTCTTGAGGGCACGAGGCCCCCGCAAGGGGCGGCAAGCCGCGCGGTTCTCGAGCGTGCCGAAAGCGATGTACGCCCGACCTTGCGCGCCTGTGGACCGATGGAAGGGACGGGCCTTCTCACCGCCCTTTCAGGGCAATTCGTCGCCCCGGCGCCATCCGGCGCGCCCACGCGGGGACGTCTTGATGTCCTTCCGACCGGGCGCAATTTCTTTTCCGTCGACAGCCGCGCCGTGCCGACACCAACGGCCTGGGCCCTCGGGTGGAAGTCGGCGAACCTGTTGATTGAGAAACACCTGCAAACCCACGGCGACTGGCCGCGCAGCCTGCTTTTGACAGCCTGGGGGACGGCCAATATGCGCACCGGCGGCGACGATATCGCGCAGGCGCTTGCCCTGATGGGGGTCAAGCCGAAATGGGATGCCGCCAACCGCCGCGTGACCGGGTTTGAAATCCTTCCGCAGGGCGTTCTGGGGCGCCCGCGGGTTGATGTGACCCTGCGGATTTCCGGGTTCTTCCGCGACGCCTTTCCGCAGCTCATTGCGCTGGTCGACTCTGCCGCACGCGCGGTCATGGCACTGGACGAGCCCGACGACCTTAACCCGGCTGCGGCGCGCGCGCGAAGCGAGGGACCGCAGGCTCGGGTTTACGGTGCGAAACCAGGGGCCTATGGCGCCGGGCTTCAGGCGATGATCGACGAACGGCTCTGGTCCGACAAGGCCGATCTGGCCGAGGCCTATCTGGAATGGGGCAGCTATGCCTATGGCACCGCCGATGAGGGGCGCCGTGACCGTGCCGGCCTTGAAACCCGCCTGCGCCAGACCGAGGCGATCGTGCAGAACCAGGACAATCGCGAGCACGACATTCTGGACAGCGACGACTATTACCAGTTCGAAGGCGGCGCAGCGGCGGCGGTAAGCACCCTTCAGGGACGTGACCGGCCGATTTACCACAATGACCATTCGCGCCCCGAACGCCCGGTGATCCGAACCCTTGAGGATGAGATCGGCCGCGTCGTGCGCAGCCGGGTGGTCAATCCGAAATGGATCGAAGGCGTCAAGCGCCATGGCTACAAGGGCGCGTTCGAGATGGCGGCGACGGTCGATTACCTCTTCGCCTTTGCCGCAACCACGGGCGCGGTGCGCGGGCATCATTTCGATCTGGTCGAGGCGGCGTTTCTGGAAGACGATGACACCCGCGAGTTCATAGCCGAACACAACGCCCCCGCCCTGCGCGAAATGGCAGAGCGGCTGGCCGAGGCCATCGACCGTGGGCTCTGGTTGCCGCGCTCGAACTCTGCGCGCGCGCGGATCGAGGCGGCGCGACGGGGCGCCCCGCCACCCTGACAGGCGGGGTCGCGTAACAGGAAGGCCATGATGCGACGATACGGGATGAGCGATGATTTTGCGGCGCTGCACGCCCTGCTGACGCGGTGCTTTGCCTATATGCAGGGGCGGATTGATCCGCCCTCGTCCTTGAACCGGCTGACCGTTGATGGGCTGAGGGAGATGGCCGAAAACCGCGAGGTCTGGGTCATGGAAGATCAGGCACGCCCCATCGCCTGCATGATTTTGACGCCAAGGCCCGACACGCTTTACCTTGGCAAGCTGGCCGTCGACAGCAATCAGCGCGGCAAGGGGCTGGCGCGCGCACTGGTTGAACATGCGCTGCATCGCGCAGAGCGCCTGGGCCTTGAAAGCGTGACACTGGAAACCCGCATCGAGCTGGTCGAAAACCATGCGACCTTCGGTGCCCTCGGCTTCCGGCGGATCGCGGAAACGGCGCATCCGGGATATGATCGTCCGACCAGCATCACCATGACCCGCTCCCTTGGCGGAACGGGGCGGGGGGCTGGTCGTGGCGACACCAAGGTCACGCGGCGGCCCTAGGGACGCGGCAGACAGATCAGATCGGCATAGGCGCCATGGATGTGATCAAGCTCACAGTAATAGGCCGGTCCCGGCGGCAAAGGTGGCGCGCCCGCCCCGCAATCCAGCCGCGCCAGCATCACCGCCTGATCGCCCCAAAGCCGCGTCACCCTGCACCCGCTGACCTTTTGGATCGCCGCCGCGCCGCGCGGCGCCACCGCCTCGAATCTCGGCGCCCATTCGCGATTAAGCCGGATCGCCTGGGCATATGTGCCATCGACCCGCACATCAAAGGTGCTTTGGGCGATGCTCACCCGCACCGGATCAATCCCCCGAAACTCCTGTCCGGGCGTGTTGCAGGCGGCCAGTAACGGCAAGAGGGTCCAGACAGGCAAACGCATGGCCCCAAGACTGGCGGCAAAAGAGTTAACAGGGTCTGAACGCGCGCCGAAAGAAGGGTGCTTTTCATCTCTACCCGGCGCGGCTTATGCTGCCCCATGACCCTAGGACAGGAAGGCCCCGCTCATGGTTGTCAACTTTGCCCTCATCCTTGCCTTTCAGCTTGCCGGAGAGGTCGTATCGCGTGCTCTGTCCCTGCCGGTGCCCGGCCCGGTGATCGGCATGGCGCTCTTGCTGGCGGCCTTCATGCTCCTGCCGAAACTGGCCGCGCGCATGCTTGAGACCACCAAGGGTCTGCTGGCGCATCTTTCCCTGCTGTTCGTACCCGCCGGTGTCGGCGTGATCAGCCATGCCGAGGCGCTTGGCCAGACCGGCGTTGCCATGATGGCCGCCCTTGTCCTGAGCACCGCCCTGGCCCTTGCGGCGGGCGCGCTGACCTTTGTCGGCCTCGCCCGGCTGACCGGATCGCGCGAGGATCAGACATGACTTCGCTGCCCGAAATCTGGTCCTATCTCAGCGAGGAACCGCTGTTGTGGCTGACCGCCACGCTGGTCGCCTATGTTATTGGCGACGCAGCATTTCGCGCCAGTCACGGCAACCCTGTCGTGAATCCCGTGCTGGTTGCGATGACCATTCTGGCGGTCGTCCTCTGGGGCACAAGCACCCCCTATCAGACCTATTTCGAGGGCGCACAATTCGTGCATTTCCTGCTTGGTCCCGCCACCGTCGCCCTTGCCGGACCGCTTTACAGCAACCTGCACCATGTGCGCCGCACGTTGATCCCGATGCTGGGCGCGCTTGTGGTCGGATCGGTGACGGCCATTGCCACGGCGCTCTGGATCGCACAGGCGCTTGGGGTGGAGGGCGCACAGCTTGCCTCCATCGCCCCGAAATCCACCACCGCGCCGGTGGCAATCGGTATTTCCGAGCAACTTGGCGGCCTGCCCACCCTGACCGCGGCATTGGTGATCCTGACCGGAATCATCGGCGCGGTGATCGTGACCCCCCTGATGAACGCCCTGCGCATCCGCGACTGGCGCGCGCGCGGCTTCGCGGTGGGGGTAAGCGCGCATGGCATCGGCACCGCGCGGGCCTTTCAGGTCAATGAAACCGCCGGCGCCTTTGCCGGCATCGGCATGGGCCTCAATGCCTTGCTAACCGCCCTGATTGCGCCTTATGTGTTGTCCCTATTCCTCTAATGCCCAAGGAGCCCGCCAATGACTGCCGATAGCGAACGCCACGCGATGAAGATGGCCAAGAAAAAGGCTGCCCGCGACAAGATCATGGCGACAAAGACCGACGAAAAGGGCCTGATCATCGTGCATACCGGCAAGGGCAAGGGTAAATCCTCGGCCGCCTTCGGGATGATCTTTCGCTGTATCGCGCATGACATGCAATGCGCCGTGGTCCAGTTCATCAAGGGCGGGATGAGCACCGGCGAGCGCGACATGATCCTGGCCAAGTTTCAGGATATCTGCGCGTTTCACACCATGGGCGAAGGCTTTACCTGGGAAACCCAGGATCGCGACCGCGACATCGAAATGGCTAGGGCCGCATGGGAAAAGGCCAAGGACCTGATCCGCGACGAGGCCAACAAGATGGTGCTTCTGGACGAGATAAATATCGCGCTGCGTTATGATTACCTTGATATCAACGAGGTGGTGGAATTCCTGGCCGAGGAAAAGCCGCATATGACCCATGTCGTCCTGACCGGGCGCAACGCCAAGGACGAGCTGATCGAGATCGCCGATCTTGTGACCGAAATGGAGCTGATCAAGCATCCGTTCCGCTCCGGCATCAAGGCACAGATCGGGGTGGAGTTTTAAGACATGCCCAAAACCCGCGTTTTGACGGAGTTCGGCATGGGCACATCGCTGCGCCGTCAGGATTACACACAGGCCGCCAAGCGCGCGTTGCAGGATGCGTTGTGGCACAATTCGATCAACATGGCAGAGCTGTTCGGCTTTCCCAAAGAGGCGATGATCGTCGATGTGGAGATCGCCGTGCAACAGCCCGATCAGGTGGACACCAGCACCCTGAGCGAGGTGTTCCCCTATGGCCAGATCACCGTGACGGTGGGCCATGGCGGCCTTGATATCCCGCGCCCACAGGGCAAGCCGACGGTGATCGCCAATGCGGCGATTTCGGTCTCGTTTGATATGGAGAAGGCGCATGACTGATCAGCGGTTCATTATCGAGATGGGCATGGGTAATGACCTGCACGGGATGGACTACCAAAAGGCCGCCACCCGCGCGATCGAGGATGCGATCCGCCATTCCACCCTGCCGATTTTCCTCAATACCGACATTAAGCATACCGAAATGCGCGTGGCCGTGACCGTGGGCGTGCAGGACCCCGACAAGCTTGACACAAGCGCGCTTGAGGCTGGCCTGCCGCGCGGGCGCGCCACTGTGCATGCCGTCAAGGGCGGACAAAACGTCACCGACCCCGAAAGTGGCGAAACCCTTGTCATTGCCACGGCGGCGGTCGAAGCCTTTTTGCCAAGCCAGTCCGACAAATGGCAGATGAGCAAGCCGCACGGCTAAACGACAGGGTTGCCGTAACAGAAAAGCGGTCATATGATCTGACCAATTGATCAAGGTCGCGCAAATGCCATTTCAAAAAGTCACACCGGAAAAGCTTTCTACTGCTGTCACCCGGCAAATCGAAAAGCTGATCCTGCGGGGTATCCTGCGGCCGGGGGAACGCCTGCCCGCCGAACGAGACCTGGCAGAGAAGCTTGGCGTCTCGCGCCCCTCGCTGCGCGAAGCCGTCGCGGAATTGCAGGACAAGGGGCTTTTGACCACCCGCGCCGGTGCCGGTATCTATGTGGCCGACGTTCTGGGAAGCGCGTTTTCCGATGCTCTGATCCGGTTGTTCGCCGATCATGACGAGGCGGTTTTCGACTATATCGGGTTTCGTCGCGATCATGAGGGGCTCGCCGCTTGCCGCGCCGCGCGGCTTGCCTCGGACACCGATTTGCAGGTGATCCAGACCGTGATGGACAAGATGGAATGCGCCCACAAAAAGACCAACCCGACGGATGAGGCGCGCCTTGATGCGGAATTTCACATGGCCATCATCGAGGCCAGCCATAACGTCGTGATGCTGCATATGATGCGCTCGATGTTCCAGCTGTTGCGCGAAGGGGTGTTCTATAATCGCCAGATCATGTTCAAACAGCGCACCACCCGCGGCGCGCTTCTGGATCAACACCACGCCATCAACACTGCCATTCAGGCCCGCAATCCCGAAGCCGCCCGCGCAGCCGTCATTGCGCATCTGGACTATGTCGAGAAATCGCTTGCCGATCAGCAAAAGGCAGATCGCAACGAATCCATCGCGCGCCAGCGTTTCGAGCACGAGCGCTCGCGCTAGGGGCGCTCCGCCACTCTCCATACCCGTCAGACGCACCACCCGCGACAGACCGCAAGGCCTGGCAAGCCGCCCCTGCCCGTTATTCATGCACAAACCACCCTACGACGCATGGCAGTGTTTTTTTGTCAGCCTAATAAATTTTACCAATTGATAAAATTTTAAATCGTGGAATACTGTGGGCAGCCATCCAATCTATGGAGACCGCCATGAGTGACACAGCGTTGACCCCCGGCATCGCCGCCGGTCGCCTTGATCCCGCAGAGCTTGCCGATAACTTTGCCGATCTGCACCCCGCCCTTGATGATCACGAGGCGCTGGTGGCGGCGGACCGCTGTTATTTCTGCCACGATGCGCCTTGCATCACCGCCTGCCCCACCGATATCGACATCCCGCTCTTCATTCGTCAGATTGCCACCGGCACGCCCGAGGCCGCCGCGCAGACGATCCTGGGGCAGAATATCCTTGGCGGCATGTGCGCCCGTGTCTGCCCGACAGAAACGCTTTGTGAACAGGCCTGTGTCCGCGAGGCCGCCGAGGGCAAGCCGGTTCTGATCGGCCGCCTTCAGCGTTATGCCACCGATACCCTGATGGCGAGCGGCACCCATCCGTTCAGCCGCGCCGCCCCCACCGGAAAATCGGTTGCGGTTGTCGGCGCCGGCCCTGCGGGCCTTGCCTGCGCGCATCGCCTTGCAATGCTTGGCCATGATGTGGCCCTGTATGACGGGCGCGCCAAACCCGGTGGTCTTAACGAATTCGGCATTGCCGCCTACAAAAGCACCGAGGGCTTTGCCGCCAAAGAGGTGGACTGGCTCTTGCAGATCGGCGGGATCACCCTTGCGACCGGTAAACGGCTGGGCCGCGAACTTTCGCTGCGCAATCTGCGCCGCGACCATGATGCGGTGTTCCTTGGCATCGGCCTTGGCGGCGTGAACGCGCTTGGGCTTGATGGTGAAGACGCCGAAGGCCTGCGCGATGCGGTCGATTTCATCTCCGACTTGCGACAGGCCGACAATCTTGCCACCCTGCCCATCGGGCGTGACGTGGTGGTGATCGGCGGCGGCATGACGGCGGTGGATGCCGCCGTGCAAGCCCGCCTTTTGGGGGCCCTCAACGTCACTCTTGTCTATCGCCGGGGCCGCGAGCGGATGAATGCAAGCCGCTTTGAACAGGATCTCGCCGCCTCCAAGGGGGTGCGCATCATCACCAATGCCAGCCCGGTTGCGGTGCATGGCAACGGGTCGGTCCGCGAGGTCGAATTTGAATATACCGATAACGCGCTGACCCCGACCGGCCAGACATTTCGCCTTGCCGCCGATCAGGTCTTCAAGGCCATCGGCCAATCGCTTGACTGTGGCGACCTGCCCGACCTTGAGGGGGGCAAGATCGCCGTCACCGGCGCCGGGCGCACAAGCGCAAAGGGGTTTTGGGCCGGGGGCGATTGCGCCACGGGCGGCGATGACCTTACCGTCACGGCGGTGGCCGAAGGGCGCGATGCGGCGATGGATATTCATGCTACACTGCTGGGATAATCCACAATTGGCGAGGGGATCGTTATGAGCCTTACAGAGTCAAATGTCGCCCGGCATTACGGCAGGCTCGGGCTTTATGACCGGATCATCACCGGCTTGGCAGAGCTTGGAAAATCAGAAGACAATCTGACGCCCGACGATCTTAAGGCGGTCGATGAATTCCACATTGGCGGGGTCGAGGCGACACGGGACCTGATGGCGCAGGTCGATATCGGCCCGCAAAGCCGCGCTCTGGACATCGGCTCTGGCATCGGCGGCACGGCGCGACATATGGCCCACAGCCATGGCGCGATTGTAACCGGTCTGGACCTGACCCCCGAATATGTGGAAACCGCGCGCAGATTGACAAAACTGGTCGGGCTGAGCCCTGAATTCGTTGTCGGCAGCGCTCTGGACATGCCGTTTGACGACCAGACCTTTGATCTGGCGACCTTGATCCATGTGGGCATGAACCTGCCCGACAAGGCTAAACTCTTTTCCGAGGTGGCCCGCGTCCTGAAACCCGGCGGCAGTTTTGCCGTCTATGATGTCATGCAGGTTGGAAAGGCCCATCCGGAGTTTCCCGTGCCTTGGGCAAGCTCCGCCGACACATCGTTTCTGGACAGGCCTGACGCCTATCTTGCGGCTGCGGACAAAGGCGGCTTTACCTTGGTGGCGCAACGCGAACGCGGTGCCTTTGCCCGCGATTTCTTTGCCCGCCTCTCGGCGAGTTTGCAGGATAGCAGCCCGCCGCCCGTCGGGCTTGGCCTGCTGATGGGCGAGGACGCACAGTTGAAAATCCGGAATATGGTAAAATCCGTGGGTGCCGGTGATATCGCACCCGTCGAAATGATCTTTCGCTTGCCCGGTTGACCGGCAAGCCCAACAGGGAAAGGAGCCAGCCCAATGGCCAATCTCGAAACCACCTTCATCGGCATCAAATCCCCGAATCCGTTCTGGCTTGCCTCGGCCCCGCCCACGGACAAGGAATACAACGTCCGCCGCGCCTTCGAGGCAGGATGGGGCGGCGTCGTGTGGAAAACCCTGGGCGAGGCCGGACCGCCGGTCGTGAATGTCAACGGCCCGCGCTATGGCGCCATCTGGGGGGCCGATCGCCGCCTTTTGGGCCTGAATAATATCGAGTTGATCACCGACCGCCCCCTTGAGGTGAACCTTGAGGAAATGAAGCGGGTCAAGCGCGACTGGCCCGACCGCGCCCTTATTGCCTCGTTGATGGTTCCGGTAAACGAGGACGCCTGGAAAGACATCCTGCACCGGGTCGAGGATACGGGATGTGACGGGGTAGAACTCAACTTTGGCTGCCCGCATGGCATGAGCGAACGCGGCATGGGAAGCGCCGTGGGACAGGTGCCGGAATATGTGGGACAGGTGGCCCATTGGTGCAAAAAGCACAGTGACCTGCCGGTCATCGTGAAACTGACCCCGAACATCACCGATATCCGCAAACCCGCGCAGGCGGCCAAAGAGGGCGGCGCCGATGCGGTATCTCTGATCAACACGATCAATTCGATCACCTCGGTGGATCTGGACCTTTTTGCACCCGAACCCACGATTGACGGGCAAGGCGCGCATGGCGGCTATTGCGGCCCGGCAGTAAAGCCCATCGCCCTGAACATGGTGGCCGAAATCGCCCGCGATCCGGCGACGGCGGGCCTGCCGATCAGCGGGATCGGCGGGGTGACCACCTGGCGCGACGCGGCCGAATTCATGGCGCTTGGCGCTGGCAACGTTCAGGTCTGCACGGCAGCGATGACCTATGGGTTCAAGGTGGTGCAGGAAATGATCTCGGGCCTGTCGCAGTACATGGATGACAAGGGGTTCACGTCGACTGACCAGCTTATCGGACGCGCGGTGCCGAATGTGGTGAACTGGCAGGACCTGAACCTTAATTACGTGGCCAAGGCCAAGATCAATCAGGCCGATTGCATCAAATGCGGGCGCTGCTATGCGGCCTGCGAAGATACCTCGCACCAAGCGATTTCAATGTCCGACGATCGCGTATTCGAGGTCAAGGACGACGAATGCGTCGCCTGCAATCTCTGCGTCAATGTCTGCCCGGTCGAGGGGTGCATCACGATGGAGCGGATGCCGACAGGCGCGGTTGATCCGCGCACCGGCAAGGTTGTGCAGGAAGAATATGCCAACTGGACAACCCACCCCAACAATCCCGGACGTTGCGCGGCAGAGTGAGACCCGGGATTCTTCGGCGAAAATCACCTGGGCAATCCAGGGACCAGTCGGGGCAAAGCGGATCATCACGGTCATGACTGCCGTCCTGGCCGCCGCAACGTTAATGGCGGGTCAGGGCACGAGAAGCCTGCGAAACATCATGTCGAGATGCGCGCGCGCGCCCTCCTGTACGTCGGCCTCATCCATCAGGACCCGCACCTGCGCGTCGAAATCGGCATAATGCTGGGTCGTGGCCCAGATCGAAAACAACAGGTGGCGCGGGTCGACGGCGGCCAACTTTCCCGCCGCGATCCAGCCCTCGATCAGGTCCGCCGTGTCATCGACAAGCGGCTTCAGGACGGTTTCAAGATGCGGCGCCATGCGCGGCGCGCCCTGCAACACTTCATTGGCAAATAGCCGGCTTTCGCGCGGCAAATCCCGCGACATCTCCAGCTTGCGATGGACATAGGCCAGGACCTCTTCCATCGGGTCGCCCATTGGGTCAATCTCGCGCAGCGGTGCAAGCCAGCTATCCATCAACTGGTTCAGGAGGGTGACATGAATGTCTTCCTTGCCTTCGAAATAATAGAGAATATTCGGCTTGCTCAGCCCGGCGCGGGCCGCGATCAGATCGAGCGTCGCCCCGCGATAGCCATGGTTTGAGAACACCTCTAACGCAGCATCGAGAATAAGTTTTCGATTGCGCTGTTGAATCCGGCTTGGCTTTCGGATCGGGCTTGGGTCGTTCATCGTCTACTCCGGCATGGACCCGCTCAGCATGGGCTATTTTCGGCAGTGGGGAAAGACCATGTCACGCAACCGGCGAGGCATGGCGATCATTGCAGATCACCCCGAGAAAAATCTTGACCGGTTGGTCAACCTATGGTGCTCTTTTCTTGACCATACGGTCAGGAAAATTCGACGGCAAGGGGCCGCTGAGCAGCCCGCACGCCCTTCCACCCAGGAGATTTCAGATGGCCGCACCCGGCGAGAACCTCAAGATCAACGCAGACCGCCTTTGGGACAGCCTTATGGAAATGGCCAAGATCGGCCCCGGTGTGGCAGGTGGCAACAATCGCCAGACCCTGACCGATGAAGATGGCGAAGGGCGTAAACTTTTCCAGTCCTGGTGCGAGAACGCAGGCCTTGAAATGGGGCTGGATACGATGGGCAACATGTTTGCCCGCAAAGAGGGGACCGACAAGGATGCCCTCCCTGTCTATGTCGGTTCCCACCTCGACACCCAACCCACGGGTGGCAAATATGACGGCGTCCTTGGCGTGCTGGGCGGGCTTGAGATCATCCGCACGATGAATGACCTTGGCATCAACACCAAACACCCGATCGTCGTGACCAATTGGACCAATGAAGAAGGAACGCGCTTTGCCCCGGCCATGCTTGCCTCGGGGGTTTTTGCCGGGGTCCACGATCAGGGCTGGGCCGAAGACCGTACCGATGCCGATGGCACCCGCTTTGGCGACGAACTTGACCGGATCGGCTGGCGCGGGGATGAGCCCGTGGGCGCACGCAAGATGCACGCGTTTTTTGAGCTGCATATCGAACAGGGCCCGATCCTCGAGGCCGAGGGCAAGGACATCGGCGTGGTCACCCATGGCCAGGGGCTAAGCTGGACCCAGGTCACGATCGAGGGCAATGCCAGCCATACCGGATCGACCCCGATGCCGATGCGCAAGAACGCAGGCCTGGGCATGGCGCGGGTGCTGGAACTGGTGGAACAGATCGCCCTGAGCCACGCCCCCGATGCGGTTGGCGCGGCGGGGCATATCGACATCTACCCCAACTCGCGCAACGTGATCCCCGGCAAGGCGGTGTTTACCGTCGACTTCCGCTCGCCCGACAAGGCGGTAATCGAGGATATGGAGAACAAGCTGCGCATGGGCGCATCAGATATTTGCGGGCAGATGGGGCTTAGCATTGCCTTTGAAAAAACCGGTGGGTTTGACCCGGTGACCTTTGACGAAGGCTGTGTCGGGGCCGTGCGCAGCGCCGCCGAACGGCTTGGCTATTCGCACCGCGACCTGATTTCGGGCGCGGGGCATGGTGCCTGCTGGATCAACCGGGTGGCGCCGACGGCAATGGTGATGTGCCCCTGTGTGGATGGGTTATCGCACAACGAGGCCGAGGAAATTTCCCGCGAATGGGCCGCAGCGGGAACCGATGTTCTAATGCATGCAGTGTTGGAGACAGCGGAAATAGTGGAATGATCGGGGGCGCAGCCCCCGTCGCGCGGGCGCGACTCCCCCGGGATATTTCCGGCAAGAAGAAGCGCAAACGCAATCTATGACAAACGGAGATATGGCATGACCAAAGTCATCAAGAACGGCACCGTCTGCACGGCGGATCGCACATGGAAGGCCGATGTCCTGATCGAGGGCGAGACGATAAAGCAGATCGGCGAGGACCTGACCGGTGACGAATATATTGATGCGACCGGCGCCTATGTGATCCCCGGCGGGATTGATCCGCATACCCACCTCGAGATGCCCTTTATGGGCACCACCGCCGCAGAAACCTTTGAAACAGGCACATGGGCAGCGGCCTGTGGCGGAACGACGATGCTGGTGGATTTTTGTCTTCCGGGGGCCGATGGCAGCATCAAGAATGCGATCAACGAATGGCACCGCAAAAGCGCACCGCAGATTTGCAGCGATATCGGCTATCACATGGCGATCACCGGCTGGAACGAAAATGTGTTTTCCGAGATGGAAGATGCGGTGAAAATGGGCGTCAATTCCTTCAAGCATTTCATGGCCTACAAGGGCGCGTTGATGATCGAGGATGACGAGATGTTCGCCAGCTTCAAACGCTGCGCGGAGCTTGGCGCCTTGCCGATGGTGCACGCCGAAAACGGTGATCTTGTCGCCGAGATGCAACAGAAATACTTTGACCAGGGCATCACCGGACCCGAGGGGCACGCCTATAGTCGTCCGCCCGAATTCGAGGGTGAGGCGGCAAACCGCGCGATCTGTATCGCCGATGCGGCGGGCGTGCCTTTGTACATCGTGCATGTTTCCTGCGAACAGGCGCATGAGGCCATCCGGCGCGCACGGCAGAAAGGCATGCGGGTTTATGGCGAGCCGTTGATTCAGTTCCTGACGCTGGACGAGTCCGAGTATTTCAACAAGGATTGGGACCATGCGGCGCGCCGCGTCATGTCGCCGCCGTTCCGCAACAAGGCGCATCAGGATAGCCTTTGGGCCGGGTTGCAATCGGGATCGCTACAAGTTGTGGCCACCGATCATGCCGCCTTTTCCACCGCGCAGAAACGCGCCGGACGAGACGATTTCCGGATCATCCCCAACGGGTCGAACGGTGTCGAAGAACGGCTTGCCATGCTCTGGACCCAAGGGGTAGAGACCGGCCGCCTGACGCCGAATGAATTCGTCGCAGCGACCAGCACGAATGTCGCCAAGATCCTGAATATATACCCGAAAAAAGGCGCAATCGTTGAAGGGGCCGATGCCGACATCGTAGTCTGGGACCCGAAAATCAGCAAAACGATTTCACCGGCGAACCACCACTCGATTCTGGATTACAACGTATTTGAGGGCTTTGAGGTCAGCGCGCAGAGCCGCTATACCCTAAGTCGCGGCGAGGTGATCTGGGCCTGGGGGCAGAATTCACAACCGCAACCAGGCCGTGGCCGGTTCGTGCCACGCCCGGCCTTTCCATCGGCCCACGAGGCGCTGAGCAAATGGAAGGCTCTGACCGCGCCCAAGATGATTGAACGCGATCCGCTTAATATTCCGGCAGGAATCTGAAAAACGGCGCCACCCAGGTGACAAAGCCAAGGGGTAACGCCTTGACAAAGACAGGCCAGCACGGCGCAGTAGAGCCGGGCAAGCAGGGGATGAAGTTTGACGAAAAACACAGTGATCAGCGCAACGGACCTGTCGCTGACGTTTCAGACCAATGACGGGCCAGTGCACGCGCTGAAAGATGTCAGCCTTAACGTCGAAAAGGGCGACTTCGTCAGCTTTATCGGGCCGTCTGGCTGTGGCAAGACGACATTCCTGCGGGTTATGGCAGATCTGGAACAACAGACGGCGGGGGCAATCACCGTCAATGGCGTCAGCCCCGAAGAAGCCCGCAGATCGCGTGCCTATGGCTATGTGTTCCAGGCGGCGGGGCTGTATCCCTGGCGGACCATCGGTGGCAATGTCCGCCTGCCACTCGAAATCATGGGTTATGACAAATCCGACCAGGACGCGCGGGTGAAGCGCGTTCTTGAGCTGGTTGACCTGGCGGGTTTTGAGAAAAAGTTCCCCTGGCAACTGTCCGGTGGCATGCAGCAGCGCGCCAGCATCGCCCGCGCCCTGGCCTTTGATGCGGATATCCTGCTGATGGACGAACCCTTTGGCGCGCTGGATGAAATTGTGCGCGACCATCTGAACGAACAGCTTTTGCACCTGTGGAACCGGACCGACAAGACCATCTGTTTTGTCACCCACTCGATCCCCGAGGCGGTGTACCTTTCCACCAAGATCGTGGTGATGTCACCCCGTCCCGGACGGATCACCGATGTCATCGAGAGCCCGCTCCCGCGTGATCGCCCGCTTGATATCCGGGACACAGCCGAATTCCTGGAGGTCGCGCATCGCGTGCGCGAAGGATTGAGAGCGGGGCACGGCGATGCTGTTTAATCCGGGATGCATGGAAATTGCCCCCTCCCGTATGACGGGGAGAGGGACTTTCACCTTTCACGGCCATCGGCTCTCCAGCCTGTTCCGCATGAGAAGAAAAACACCAAATACTTTCATCTTTCTAAAAATACTCAAATTCTGCGCATGCGGCACGCTGAGTGTTTTGAGTATTTATGGAAAGATGAAAGCAGGGGCGGCATGATGCGTAATGTCTTGCCTATTCTCACCGTGGTCGCCACGCTCTTTGCGCTTTGGTACGGGGCGGCGGTGGCCCTGAATGCGCCCTGGGCACGGGATCAGGCGGCGCGCGCAGGCCAGGAGCTTGGGTTTGGCGCGATGGTGGCCGAGACCTGGTCGCAGGAAAAACCCAAGCTGCCCGCCCCGCATCAGGTGGCGGCCGAGATATGGAAGACGACGGGCGCGATGGTGCTGGCGGGGCGCGGGTTTTCAAAACGCTCCTTGTTTTATCACAGCTGGATCACCTTTAGCGCCACCGCCCTCGGATTCTTGCTCGGCACCGCCCTTGGCGTCGCGCTTGCGATCGGTATTGTCTATAATCGCACCATGGATATGAGCGTGATGCCCTGGGTCATCGCCAGCCAGACCATTCCCATTCTGGCGATTGCGCCGATGATCATCGTGGTACTGAATGCGGTGGGCATTTCCGGGCTGCTGCCCAAGGCGATGATTTCGATGTATCTGTCATTCTTTCCGGTGGTTGTCGGCATGGTCAAGGGGCTGCGCAGCCCGAGCGCCATGCAGCTTGACCAGATGCGTACATGGAACGCGACTCCGTCACAGACCTTTTGGCGCCTGCGCCTGCCGTCGTCGATGCCCTATCTCTTTACCTCGCTCAAGGTCGGCATGGCCGCGAGCCTTGTCGGCGCCATTGTCGGCGAGTTGCCGACCGGCGCCGTGGCCGGGCTTGGCGCGCGGTTGCTGGCGGGGAGTTATTACGGCCAGACGATCCAGATCTGGAGCGCCCTGATCACGGCGGCCACGCTCGCGGCGGCGCTGGTGGGTCTTATCGGGCTGGTCCAGCGTATCACGCTCAAGCGCATGGGGATGGTGTGATGGGCTGGCTTGTATTGGGGACTACGGTCTGGGCGCTTGGCTGGTGGATCAATTCCCGCCTGTCTCATCGCCCGAAAACACGGCAAACAAGCCTTTTGGTACCGCTTATCTTTGGTCTGACGCTGATCGTGATCTGGGAAAGCCTTGTGCGCGGGCTTGATATCTCGCCTATCCTGTTGCCGCCCCCTACAGCGATTGCCGCGACGTTTGCCAAATCCACCCATATCCTCTGGGCGGATTTCGTACAGACCGCCCTTAAAGGCGCCCTGTCGGGCTATATCATCGGCTGCGGTGCCGCCTTCCTGACGGCCATCGCCATCGATCGTTTTCCCTTCCTTCAGCGCGGCCTTTTGCCGGTCGGCAATTTCGTGGCCGCCTTGCCGATCATCGGCATGGCGCCGATCCTTGTAATGTGGTTCGGCTTTGACTGGCAATCCAAGGCGGCCGTCGTGGTGGTGATGGTGTTTTTCCCGATGCTGGTAAACACCGTGCAGGGCTTGCAGGATACCGATGCCATGCAACGCGACCTGATGCGCACCTATGCGGCGGGCTATTGGAAAACACTATTGAAGCTGCGCCTGCCCGCCGCGATGCCCTTTGTGTTCAACGGCCTGAAGATTGCCACCACCCTGGCCCTGATCGGTGCCATCGTGGCAGAGTTTTTCGGCTCGCCCATCAAGGGCATGGGGTTTCGGATTTCCACGTCGGTGGGACAGTTGGCGCTTGATCTGGTCTGGGCAGAAATCGTCGTGGCGGCGATTGTGGGATCGGGATTTTACGGCGCCATGGCGCTTATCGAAAAGGCGGTGACCTTTTGGCACCCCTCACAAAGAGGCCGGACATAAGGCCTGAACTTGAAAAAGGGAGACGACCGATGAAAACATTTATGGCAAGCCTTGGCCTGGCGGCGCTAACCTCGGCGGCGGGCATGGCGCAGGCGGCGGATGACCTTACGCTGCAACTCAAATGGGTCACGCAGGCGCAGTTCGCGGGCTATTACGTGGCGCAGGACAAGGGGTTTTACGATGACGAAGACCTCAACGTCACGATCAAGCCGGGGGGCCCGGATATCGCCCCGACACAGGTGATTGCGGGCGGTGGCGCCGATGTAACGGTGGAATGGATGCCGGCCGCCCTTTCGGCGCGGGAAAAGGGGCTGCCGCTGGTCAATATTGCACAGCCCTACAAATCATCGGGCATGATGCTGACCTGTCTCAAGGAAACCGGCGTGACCGGGCCGGAGGATTTCAAGGGGCGCACCCTTGGTGTCTGGTTCTTCGGCAATGAATTCCCCTTCCTGTCATGGATGAGCCAGCTTGGCATGCCGACCGAGGGTGGCGCGGATGGCGTGACCGTTCTCAAGCAGGGCTTTAACGTTGATCCCCTGTTGCAAAAACAGGCCGATTGCATTTCGACAATGACCTATAATGAATACTGGCAGGTGATTGATGCCGGGATCAGCGAGGATCAGCTTATCACCTTCAAATACGAGGATCAGGGCGTCGCGACCCTGGAAGACGGGCTTTATGTGCTGGAAGACAAGCTTGCCGATCCCGCCGAGGTCGACAAGCTGACGCGCTTTGTGCGCGCCTCGATGAAGGGCTGGAAATGGGCCGAGGAAAACCCCGAAGAGGCAGCGATGATCGTGCTCGACAATGACGCCACCGGTGCCCAGACCGAAAGCCACCAGATCCGCATGATGGCAGAGGTTGCCAAGCTGACATCAGGCAGCAACGGCGCGCTGGATCCGGCAGATTTCGAGCGCACCGTACAATCGCTTTTGTCGGGCGGCTCTGATCCGGTGATCAGCAAACACCCCGGCGACGGCGCCTGGACCCATGCCATTACCGACGCCGCGCTGAACTAGATCGCACAGACAAGAGCGCAGAAATTGGCCCGGGTTTTGCGACCCGGGCTTTTTTTACGGATCGCCTGTGCC
>NZ_CAJXIP010000026.1 GCF_913054395.1 uncultured Roseovarius sp. | reverse complement strand
CTCGCTTACCCTGCATGCGCTGAGCGTTGAAGACGGTATTCTGGCGCTTTGCCCCCCTGTCGCCGCCGCCGAACTGAAGCGCACCACCGGAATAAAGCGTGCCATAGCTCTCTGCGAGGTTGGCTACCTGACCGAGACCGGAAATGAATTCCTCTTTTTCCAGTGCCCCGAGCGGATGAATGAAGGCCGACCACAACACGTCCTTGGCGATGGCATAGCGCGCATCAAGGGCCGAGTCGAAATTGGCCTGAAGGACGCGCGTGAAATCTTCCTGGCTCATCTCGTCAAGCTTGCGTACGGGGGCGATGGCGCGCATGCGGTCGGCGGCCTCGTCGGTGATGATCATGATCTTCACACCGGCAATGGTCATCTGCCAGAAACGGCCGTTGGTCACCGACTCGGGGTCAAGCGCGCGGATGATCTCGTCCAGCCGGGCAAGGCTCATCCGGGGCGCGCCGGGTATCTCGGTTTCGGCTTGCGGGGCTGTGCCCTGTGCGGTGGCGTTTTGCGCGCTCAGGGCGAGGGTTGCGGCAAGAAGAAATCGGATCATCGACAGTCCTTTCATGGCTCTGTCGGTGATCGTGCCATAGCGGGCGCGGGGCCGCTATGGCACTCAGCAAAACGTGATCAGGCGAAGGTCTCGCCGAAAGTGCCGCGATAGATCGCGGAAAGTTCGGCCAAGGAAGCCTCGGCACCGCCGAATTTCACCGTGTTGCCGCCAAATTTGCCCACCGAATGCAAGGCCACCCCGGCCTGTCCGGCGGCAATCATGAGCGCTTCGGCCTGATCGAAGTTGCAGGCGATCAGATAGCGTGCCTGATCTTCGCCAAACAGCATCGGCGTGTCGCTGCTATCAAGCTGCACGCCGACCCCTGCGGCCTCGGCCAGCTCGAAGGCGGCAAGCGCAAGCCCGCCATCCGACAGGTCGGTACAGGCCTTGATCAGCTGGTTGTTGGCGCGGATGAAATCGCCGTGCCGTTTCTCGGCGGCAAGGTCGACGTGCGGCGCGTCGCCCTCGGACCGGTTGAACACCTCGGCAAGCAGGGCCGACTGGCCCAGGTGGCCGGTCGTGTCGCCCAGAACAAGCGCAACATGGCCCTCGCGGACCTCGCCGGTGATGGCGGTCTCGGGATCGGTGACAAGCCCCACGGCGCCAATCGTCGGCGTCGGCAGGATCGCGGTGCCGTCAGTCTCGTTGTAAAGCGAGACATTGCCCGACACGATCGGCATATCAAGTGCGCTACAGGCCTCGCCGATGCCCTTCAGCGCGCCGACGAACTGGCCCATGATCTCGGGTTTTTCGGGGTTGCCGAAATTGAGGTTGTCGGTCGAGGCAAGCGGTCTGGCGCCAAGCGCGGTGAGGTTGCGATAGGCTTCGGCCACGGCCTGTTTGCCGCCTTCGTAAGGGTTGGCGGCGACATAGCGCGGGGTCACATCGCTGGTGAAGGCCAAAAGCTTGTCGGTGCCATGCACCCGGATAAGCCCGCCGCCAAAGCCCGGCGTGCGGGCGCTGTCGGCCATGACCATGGTGTCATATTGCTCGTAGACCCATTCGCGCGAACAATAGTTCACCGATCCGATCAGCGCGCGCAGCCCGTCGATGGCATCAATCTGGGGCACATCGGCGGGATCAAGCGGGGTGGCTGGATCGGTGGCGACCCAGGGGCGGTCATATTCCGGCGCGCTGCCTGCCAGCGTGGCCAGCGGCAGATCGGCCTTGACCTCGTTGCCCTGCATGATCAGGAAACGGTCCTCGGGGATGGTTTCGCCAACGATGGCGAAATCGAGGTCCCATTTCTCAAACACCGCGCGCGCCTCGGCCTCAAGCTCGGGGCGCAGCACCATCAGCATGCGCTCCTGGCTTTCCGAGAGCATCATTTCATAGGCGGTCATGTTGTCTTCGCGCTGCGGCACATTATCGAGTTGCAGCTTGACGCCAAGCCCGCCCTTGTCGCCCATTTCCACGGCCGAACAGGTCAGACCGGCGGCGCCCATATCCTGAATCGAGATCACCGCGCCGGTCGCCATCAGTTCCAGCGTGGCTTCCATCAGGCGCTTTTCGGTGAAGGGGTCGCCAACCTGAACGGTGGGGCGCTTTTCCTCGATGCTCTCGTCGAATTCGGCGCTTGCCATGGTGGCCCCGCCAACCCCGTCGCGCCCGGTCTTGGCGCCGAGATAGACGACGGGCATGCCGACGCCAGACGCGGCCGAATAGAAGATCTTGTCGGCATCGGCCAGACCGGCGGCGAAGGCGTTCACAAGGCAATTGCCGTTATAGGCCGCATCAAAGCGCACCTCGCCACCCGCGCAGGGCACGCCAAAGCAGTTGCCATAGCCGCCGACACCGGCCACCACGCCATGCACGAGCTGGCGGGTCTTGTGGTGGGCGACCTCGCCAAAGCTGAGCGAGTTCATCGAGGCGATCGGGCGCGCGCCCATGGTGAAGACATCGCGCAGGATACCACCGACACCGGTCGCAGCCCCCTGGTAGGGCTCGATATAGCTTGGGTGGTTGTGGCTCTCCATCTTGAAGATCACGGCCTGGCCATCGCCGATATCGACGACACCGGCATTCTCGCCGGGGCCGCAGATCACCTGAGGGCCGGTGGTGGGCAGGGTGCGCAGCCACTTCTTGGAGGATTTATAGGAACAGTGTTCGTTCCACATTGCCGAAAAGATGCCCAGTTCGGTGAATGTCGGCTCGCGGCCGATGATCTCGAGAATACGGGCGTATTCGTCTGGTTTAAGGCCGTGGGCCTCGATCAGATCGGGCGTGATTGCCGGTTCCTGCATGTGACTGGAATCCCCTGAGTGGTGCGGTTGCGCGCTTCTTTAAAGCAAGCACGGGGCAGGGGGAAGGGGGACGACACAGCGCGATGGTCAAACCGTTGCGCAGGTGGCACTTGCGGGTGCCTCCGGCGGGGATATTTCAGGCAAGAAGAAGTCGGGGGTCAGGCATCGACCTTGACCTTGGGAAGAATATGCCGTTGCCTGCGCCGCAGAGTAAATGGGGGAGCGGGCGCATGGAATGTCTGGAAAATCCGTGGCGGGGCAAGGGCCTCTCGGCGGGCGTGTTGGCCGGGGCGCCGGTGCCAAGCACCGATGTGGAGGCGGTGACCGGGCTTTTGCGGCGGTGTCCGGCGGCGGGTGAGACCCCGCTTGTGCAACTGACGGGATTTGCGCCCGAGGTCTGGGTCAAGGACGAGCGCGGGCGCATGGGGCTTGGCAGCTTCAAGGCGCTTGGTGCGGCCTATGTGATCGCCCATGCGGCCGCCGAGACCGGGGCCGGGGATATGTCAAAGGCCTTGACCGGGCAGGTGTACGTGACCGCGAGCGCCGGTAATCACGGGCTGTCGGTGGCCGCCGGGGCGCGGATTTTCGGGGCGCGGGCAGTCATTTATCTCTCCGAGACCGTGCCGGAGGGCTTTGCCGAGCGCCTGCGCGCCAAGGGCGCCGAGGTGGTGCGCGAGGGCCCCGAGTACGAAGCCAGCATGGCCGCTGCGGCGCGCGCGGCGGATGCCAATGGCTGGACCTTGTTGTCGGACAGCTCCTGGCCTGCGTATTTCGAGATACCGCATCGTCTTATGGAGGGCTATCTTGCCCTTGCCGAAGAGGCTGCACGCCAGATGCCCGCACCGCCGACGCATATTTTCCTTCAGGCCGGGGTTGGCGGGCTGGCGGGGGCCTGTGCGGCGTGGTTCCGCCATGTCTGGGGCGATGCGCCGCAGATCGTGGTGGTCGAGCCCGATCGCGCGCCGGGCCTTTTGGAGAGCATCCGCGCAGGCAGGCCCGTGGAGGCAACCGGGCCGGTCTCGAACATGGGGCGGCTGGATTGCAAGGTGCCTTCGTTGATTGCCCTCGCCGGGCTTGCGCGTGATGCAGATCTGTTTGTGACCATCACCGACCAAGAGGCCGACGCGATCCTGCCCGCGCTGGCCGCTCAGGGGGCGGCGAGTACGCAATCGGGTGCCGCCGGCCTTGCGGCGATGACGGCGATGGACCTGCCCGAGCGCGCGCGGGTGCTCTGCGTTCTCAGCGAAGAGGCCGAGGCGTGACGCGCGGCTTTGCGCGGGGCGAATACGAGGCGCGGCTGGCGCGTGCGCAGACGGCGATGGGAAAGGTTGGCCTTGGCGCGATCCTTTTGACGACAGAGCCTGAAATCCGCTATTTCACTGGTTATCTGACGCGGTTTTGGGAAAGCCCGAGCCGCCCCTGGTTTCTTGTGGTGCCGCTGTCGGGACTGCCGGTGGCGGTGATCCCGTCGATTGGCGCGGCCCTTATGGGCCAGACATGGATCAGCGATATCCGCATCTGGCCCGCGCCGCGGCCTGCGGACGACGGCGTTTCGCTTTTGACCGAGACCCTGTGCGAGATCGGCGGCCCGGTGGGGGTGCCTTCGGGGGCTGAGAGCCATCTGCGCATGCCGCTGGCGGATTTCGAGCGCGTCAAGCGCGCCAGCGGGCTTGAGTGGCGCGATGACGGCGGGATCGTGGCCGCGCTGCGGGCGGTGAAATCCGAGGCAGAGATCAACAAGATCGCCCATATCTGCGGGCTTGCCGGGCGCGCCTTTGACCGGGTGCATGAGATCGCGGCGCCTGGTGTGCCGCTCTCGACGGTGTTTCGCGACTTTCAGCGCCTTTTGCTGGAGGAAGGCGCCGATTGGGTGCCCTACCTTGCAGGTGGCGCGGGGGCCGAGGGATATGCCGATGTGATCTCACCCGCATCCGAGGTGCCACTTGCCGCCGGGGATGTTCTCATGCTGGATACCGGGGCCGTTTGGGACGGGTATTTTTGCGATTATGACCGCAATTTTGCGATTGGCCACGCCACGGGCGCACAGCAGGGCGCGCATGCCCGGCTTGTCGATGCGACAGAGGCAGCCCTTGCAATTGCCCGAGCAGGCGCCAGAGCGAGCGATCTCTGGCGCGCTATGGCCGATATCGTCGGCGGCGGTGAGGCCGCCGGTCGATTGGGTCACGGGCTTGGTATGCAATTGACGGAAGGGCTGTCGCTGACGTCCCTTGATCATACGGTGCTTGAACCCGGAATGGTGATCACACTCGAACCGGGGGTTGACCTGGCTCCGGGGCGGATCATGGTACATGAAGAGAATATCGTGATCACCGAGGGTGCGCCGCGCAAGCTCTCGCCATTTGCAGGGCGTGACCTTCCGGTGATCTAAGGCCCCGATGTGACGCCATTCCAAAAGGCATCCCGCAATGACATGCCCAAATTGCAGGCAGCCAAAAAAAAGGCCGAGCACTAAGCTCGGCCATAGTCCAACAGGGAGGTATGATAGTGACCGGCCTTGCGGCTATCACTGTCATGTTGGGGAATTAAGGGCGCTCTGGCGTCCGATCAAGGGAAATAATGCCGCACATGCAGCATGCCCGCCATGCATCAATTGCATAGCTAATTCCGGCGCCGCCTAATGACTTAGCTAAGGGCCTGTTCTTTCAGCAGTTTACGGTAGGTGAAAATCTCTTCCTGAACGAAGTCACGGAAAGCGGCGATGCGCTTGGATTGGCGCAATTCTTCCGGATAGGCCAGGAACACCGGCACCTCGGTCGATTGCACCTCGGGCAGAACCCGTACCAGATCCGGAAAATCGTGGGTCAGGTAATCGGGCAGAACGCCGATCCCCAGATTGTGCAGGACGCCCTGAAGAACGCCGAAATAGTTGTTAACGGTCAGGATCGACTGAATGTCGTTGGTCATCAATTCATTGACCAGCATCGCCCCGGCGCCAACCTGGGCCGAGCGCGGGTTCTGACAAATCAGGCGATGCATATGCAGGTCTTCGATCGACTCGGGCATGCCGAATTTCTCGATATAGCCGGGGGTTGCGTAAAGGCACATATGCACGCTCATCAGGCGCTTGCGGATCAGGTCGGCCTGGCTTGGCTCTTTCATGCGGATGGCGACATCGGCCTCGCGCATCGGCAGGTCAAGTACGCGCTCTTCCAGCATCAGGTCGATCTTGAGGTCGGGGTATTTCTCGTAAAGCTTGGTCAGACGCGGCGCCAGCCAAAGGGTGCCGAAGCCGGTCGTGGTGGTGACGCGCAATTCGCCGAATACCTCTTCCTCGCTGTCGCGGATGCGGGCCGTCGCGGCGTCAAGCCGTTTGAGCATGGCGCGGGTGGCATCGAACAGAAGTTCGCCCTGTTCAGTCAGAATCAGGCCACGCGCATGGCGGTGAAACAGGGTGGCGTTCAGTGATTCTTCCAGCGCGCGAATCTGTCGGCTGACGGCGGATTGCGACAGGTGAAGGTGATCCCCAGCGTGTGTCAGGCTTCCGGCATCTGCCACGGCATGAAAGATTCTAAGCTTGTCCCAATCCATTATATTAACTTTCTGAGGATATCCGCGCTTGTTACGCAATAGCAGAAAACTCTTTCAAGTTTATAGTGGCACCATGATTTTTTTAATAAATGCCCTTGGTAGGTCATGAATTATGACCTAATATTGCTCTATATTGTGGCACAGTCCTCAAACCCCACGGAGGCACGACATGACCAAGCAACAGGTATCGCTTAACGATCGCTTCGATCTTGATAAATCACCGATTTTGCTGAACGGCACACAAGCGCTTGTGCGGCTTATGCTGATGCAGTCCGCGCGCGATCGGGCGGCGGGGCTGAATACGGCGGGTTATGTCACCGGCTATCGCGGATCGCCGCTTGGGGCGGTCGATATCCAGATGAACCGCGCGGCGAAGCCCCTGTCCGAGGCGCATGTGCGCTTCGAAGAGGGGCTGAATGAGGATCTTGCGGCAACCGCCCTTTGGGGCAGCCAACAGGCAGAGCTGCGTGGCGAGGGTAAATATGACGGGGTATTCGGCCTTTGGTACGGCAAGGGCCCCGGTGTCGACCGCTCTGGCGATGTGATGCGCCACGCCAATATGGCGGGCACCTCCAGAAATGGCGGCGTATTGATGGCCATGGGCGACGATCACACCGGTGAGTCCTCGACCGTGCTGCATCAGAGCGAGTGGGCGATGGTCGATGCCTATATGCCCGTGGTCAGCCCGGCGGGCGTGCAGGAAATATTGGATTACGGCATTTACGGCTATGCCTTGTCGCGGTTTTCGGGGCTATGGGTCGGGCTCAAGACCATGAAGGACACGGTCGAGGCCACCTCGGTGGTCGATGGCCGTCCCGACCGGATGCAGCTTGTCATCCCCGAGTTCGAGATGCCCGAGGGCGGGTTGAACATCCGCCTTGTCGACACGCCGCATGATCAGGAAACGCGGGTGATCGACCACAAACGCTTTGCCGCCGAGGCGTTCAGCCATGCCAACAAGATGGACAAGCGGGTCTGGGGCAAGCCGGGCGCCAAGATCGGTTTTGTCGCGGCTGGCAAGAATTGGCTTGATCTGGTGCATGCGCTTGATCTTTTGGGGATCGACGCCGCCGAGGCCGAGCGGCTTGGCCTTACCACTTACAAGGTCGGCCAGACCTTTCCTCTTGATATGCGTGGGTTCCACGACTGGGCCGAGGGGCTTGACCTCATTGTCGTTGTTGAAGAAAAGCGCAAACTGATCGAGGTGCAGATCAAAGAGGCGATCTTTAACGACCGCCACGGACGGCGGGTTTACGGCTGGCACAAGGGCGGCGGGGCCGGCTCGATGCACGGGCCAGAGCTTTTCCCGACGCGCGGCGCGCTTGACCCGATCCTGATCGCCGAAAAGCTTGGTGAAATCCTGATCGAGGAAGGGCGCGGCACCGATCGCATCAAGGCGGGGCTGTCATCACTGGCCGAGGCGCGGCGCAATGACAATGCCGAGGAAATAGCGACCCGCCTGCCGTATTTCTGTTCGGGCTGTCCGCACAACAGCAGCACCAAGTTGCCCGAAGGCGCGCGCGCCTATGCCGGTATCGGCTGTCATTACATGGTGCAATGGATGGACCGCGAGACCACCGGATTCACCCATATGGGCGGCGAGGGCGCCAATTGGATCGGCGAGGCGCCGTTTTCCAAGCGTGCTCACGTGTTCCAGAACCTTGGCGATGGCACCTATAACCATTCCGGCGTGCAGGCGATTCGAGCGGCCCTCGCGGCGGGAACGACGATCACCTACAAGATCCTCTACAACGATGCCGTGGCGATGACCGGCGGCCAGCCCAATGAGGGCGGGCTGGACGCGCCACGAATCGCCGCCGAACTGCGCGCGATGGGGGTGAAGCATCTGGCGGTTGTCTATGACGAGAAGGAAGAAATCGACCTTAAATCCTTTCCGCAAGAAATTGATTTCTTTGAAAGATCAGAGTTGATGGATGTGCAGAAACGGTTTGCCGGGATCGAAGGCGTTTCGGCAATCATCTATGTTCAGACCTGTGCGGCCGAAAAGCGCCGCCGCCGCAAGCGGGGCACCTTCCCGGACCCGGACCGCCGGGTGTTCATCAACACCGATGTCTGTGAGGGCTGTGGCGATTGCGGGGTGCAATCGAACTGTGTCTCGATCGTTCCGGTCGAAACCGAACTTGGCCGGAAGCGCGCGATTGATCAGTCGAGCTGTAACAAGGACTTCAGTTGTCTCAAGGGGTTCTGCCCCTCTTTTGTGACGCTTGAGGGGGCAGTGATCCGCAAGGATCAGACCGCCGATCTGGTCCTGCCGGACATGCCGATGCCCGACCTGCCCAAGATTGACGGCACCCATAACGTGGTGATCACCGGGGTTGGCGGCACCGGGGTGGTGACCATTGGCGCGGTTCTTGCGCAGGCCGCACAGATTGACGGCAAGGGCGCGGGCATGATGGAAATGGCTGGCCTCGCACAAAAGGGCGGCGCGGTGCATATCCATTGCCGCCTTGCGGAAACCCCCGGCGACATCAACGCAATCCGGGTGGCAACCGGCGAGTGTGATACCCTGATCGGCGGCGATCTTGTGGTCAGTGCCGGGGCGAAAACGCTTGGTCTGACACGGGCCGGGCGCACCGGCGCGGTGGTAAATCGCCACGAGATCATCACCGGAGATTTTACTCGCAATACCGAATTCCACCTGCCGACCGACCGGCTTGAACTGGCGCTTGAGGCGCGGCTTCGCGACGATGTGCAGCTTTTCGATGCCTCTGATCTTGCCAAGACGGTGATGGGCGATTCGATCTTTTCCAATATGATGATCTTTGGCGCCGCCTGGCAGCGCGGGTTTTTGCCGATCAGCCATGACGCCATTACACAGGCGATCACCCTGAACGGGGCGGCGGTCGAAAAGAACCTGCGCGCCTTTGAAATCGGCCGTTGGGCGGCGCTTTACCCCGGCGATGTCGAAACCATTCTTACCCCAACGGTGGTGCAAAAGCCCAAAACCCTTGCCGACAAGATTGCCTATCGCGCCGATCACCTGCGTGCCTATCAGGGCAAGGGCCATGCGAAACGCTATGAAAAGCGGCTGGCGGGGATCGAAGACGAGGCCGTGAAAGAGGCCGTCGCCAAGGGGTATCACAAGCTTTTGACCTATAAGGACGAATACGAGGTTGCGCGGCTGCATCTTGAAACAGAAGAAAAGGCGCGCGCCGAATTTGGAAATGATTTCAAGATGAAGTTTCATCTTGCCCCGCCGATCCTGTCGAAGATGGGCCCCGATGGCCGCCCTGTGAAACGCGAATTCGGGCCGGGCATCCTGCGCATGTTCCGTGTTCTGGCGCGCCTCAAGGGCCTGCGCGGCACGCCGCTTGACCCGTTCGGGCGCACGGCCGAGCGTCGCATGGAACGCGCGCTCATCAGGCAGTACGAGGCCGATATGGACGAGGTTCTGCCGCGGCTGAGTGCGTCAACCCGCGATGCCATCATTGCCCTGGCCGAGCTTCCGTTGTCGATCCGGGGCTTTGGTCCGGTCAAACAGGCCAATGAGGCCAAGGCCGCCAAACGCCGCGAAGAATTGCTTGGGGTGATCCGCGAAGGTGGCACGCCGATGGCGCAGGCCGCCGAGTAAACGTCACAAAACCGTCACGCGATCTGGTCACATCTGATGTATCGGCCTGAAACGCCCCGGACAGGACCACGCCATGCAACAGCCCCGCCAGATCGCACGTGACATCAGCTATGCCCACTCGGCCACAAGCCGGGGCGGGCGCGCCCTGATCCGTACCATGGAAAACCTCACCGGGCGGATCGGGTTGATCAAACGCGCGTCGGGCTATGAGGGCGACATCGCACAGGGGCGCGATTTCTGGCAGGTGATGGTTGCGCGCTATGGTCTCAGCCTTGAGGTGATCGCCGGATCGCTGGCCAATATCCCGCGCGAGGGGCCAGTCATCTTGATCGCCAATCACCCCTACGGCATTCTGGACGGGTTGATGCTTGGCCATATCCTTTGCCAGACCCGCGGCGATTTCCGCATTCTGGCGCATGAGGTATTCGGTCGGGCGGAAGATCTGAACCGGGTGATCCTGCCGATCAGCTTTGAGGGCAGCAAAGAGGCGGTGGCACTTAATCTGGCGACGCGCCGGGCGGCGCTTGACCATCTGGGGCAGGGCGGTGCGATCGGCATCTTTCCCGGCGGCACGGTAAGCACCGCCGCCACGCCCTTTGCCCGCCCGCTTGATCCGGGCTGGCGCGGGTTCACGGCGCGGATGGTGGCTAAATCCGGCGCGACCGTGGTGCCGGTGTTCTTTGATGGTCACACAAGCCGGATGTTTCAGATCGCGAGCCACCTGCATCAGACCCTGCGCATGGGCCTGTTGATCAAGGAATTTCACAAGCGGCTTGATACGCCGGTGCGCGTCGCCGTGGGCGAGCCGATCACGCGCGCCGAGATTTCGCGCCATGCCGGTGATACAAAATCCCTCATGGCGTTTTTACGCAGCAAGACGTATGAGTTATCGCCAGACCCGGTGAGTCCTTTGCAGGTCGGGTTCGATTTCGACTAACAAGCGCGGACGGCGGCAGATGGCGGTAGGTATTTTCGACAGCGGGCTTGGCGGCCTGACGGTTCTGGACGCGGTGCAAAAGCGTCTTCCCGATGTGCCCTTGGTATATCTCGGGGACAATGCCCATGCGCCTTATGGCGTGCGCGATGCCGATGATGTTTATGATCTGACGACACGCGCGGCGGACCGGCTGTTTCAAGCGGGCTGTGATCTTGTAATTCTCGCCTGCAATACGGCCTCTGCTGCGGCGCTGCGGCGCATGCAAGAGGCCTGGGTGCCGACCGACAAGCGGGTGCTCGGCGTCTTTGTCCCGCTGATCGAGGCGCTGACAGAACGGCAATGGGGCGACAATTCCCCGCCCCGCGAGGTGGCTGTCAAACACGTGGCTTTGTTCGCCACCCCCGCCACCGTCAGCAGCCGCGCCTTTCAGCGCGAGTTGGCCTTTCGCGCGATTGGCGTCGATGTCGAGGCGCAGGCCTGTGGCGGCGTTGTGGATGCGATCGAGGATGGTGACATGATCCTCGCCGAGGCCTTGGTGCGCAGCCATGTAGACGCCCTGCGGCGCAAGATGCCGACCCCCGAGGCGGCGATTTTGGGTTGTACGCATTACCCGCTGATGCAAGAGGTGTTTCAGGATGCGCTTGGCCCGGATGTCGCGGTCTATAGCCAGGCAAACCTGGTCGCCGAAAGCCTTGCCGACTATCTGATCCGTCACCCCAAGATGATGGGGCCGGGCGAGGCGTCAAAGTTTCTCACCACCGGCGATCCCAAGCGCGTGTCTTCGCGGGCCACGCAATTCCTGCGACGACAGATCACGTTCGAAGCGGCCTGAGCGCGCGTGCCTGTCAGGGCGGACGAACGTTTGGCCGCATTGCGGCTTTGCGCGAAACGATCTACCCCTTTCCCTGAGATTTGAAAGCGAGGTCCATCATGACCCATAAAATCGCCATCCTCGGCGCCAGCGGCTACACCGGAGCAGAGCTTGTCCGGCTGATCGCCACCCATCCGAGCATGGAAATCGCCGCGCTTGGCGCGAATTCCAAGGCGGGCCAGTCCATGGCCGAGGTGTTTCCGCATCTGCGCCACCTTGACCTGCCGGATATGGTGACCATCGAACAGATTGATTTCTCGGCCATCGACCTGTGTTTTTGTGCCCTGCCGCACAAGACCAGCCAGGAGGTCATAAATGCGCTGCCGCGTGACCTAAAGATCGTCGATCTCAGCGCCGATTTCCGGCTTCGCGATCCGGCGGCCTATGAGAAATGGTATGGCAACCCGCATGCGGCGGTCGAACTTCAGAAAGAGGCTGTCTATGGGCTGACCGAGTTTTATCGGGACGAGATCGCGGGGGCGCGGCTTGTGGCGGGCACCGGGTGCAATGCCGCGACGGGGCAATATATCCTGCGCCCGCTGATTTCGGCAGGGGTGATTGATCTCGACGAAATCATTCTCGATCTCAAATGCGCGGTTTCGGGCGCGGGGCGGGCTCTCAAGGAAAACCTGCTTCATGCAGAGCTTTCCGAGGGCTATCACGCCTATGCGGTCGGCGGCACGCATCGCCACCTTGGCGAGTTCGATCAGGAATTTTCGGGGCTGGCCGGGCGTCCGGTCCATATTCAGTTCACGCCGCATCTGATTCCGGCCAATCGCGGGATTCTGGCGACAGGTTATGTCCGGGGCGAGGCGCAGGTGATCCATGACACCCTTGCCGCCGCCTATGAGGGCGAGCCGTTCATCATCGTCCTGCCGATGGGCGAGGCGCCAAGCACCCGCCACATCCGGGGCAGCAATTTCTGCCATATTGGCGTGGTTGCCGATCGCATTCCGGGCCGGGTGATCGTGATTGCCGCGCTCGACAATCTGACCAAGGGATCAAGCGGCCAGGCCTTGCAAAATGCGAATCTGATGTTAGCTCAACCAGAGACGGCGGGCCTCATGCTGGCCCCGGTCTTTCCGTAGATTGGGAACAGGACGATGAAATCTCTCAAGAAAAAGCGCCGGGTTCAGGTCATCGCCATCGCCGCCCTGGCACTTGTCGCGGCCACCGCGCTTATTGGCTATGGCATGCGTGATGGCATCAATTTTTTCCGATCGCCGACGCAGGTTCTGGCCGAGCCGCCCGCCCCCAATGAGGTTTTCCGCATTGGCGGGCTGGTCGAGGACGGCAGCCTCCGGCGTGGCGACGGCGAGGTGATCCGCTTTAACGTGACCGATGGCGGCGGAATTGTTCCGGTGACCTATCGCGGCGTTCTGCCCGACCTTTTCGAGGAAAACCAAGGCATGGTCGGCACCGGAAGCTATCGCAACGGGGTGTTCGAGGCCTCTGAAATCCTCGCAAAGCACGATGAAAGCTATATGCCCAAAGAGGTGGTCGATGCCCTCAAGGAACAGGGCGTCTACAAAGAACCGAGCGGTAGCTAAGAGCGCTGTTAACCCTGAATGGCCCAGCCTTTTGCACGAGATATGCAAAAGGTGGGGTCCATGCAGACAGTCACGAAAATAGCAAAAGAGATTGTCGCCCGCGAGGGCGGCTTTGTGAACGATCCCGATGATCCGGGGGGCGCGACCAAGTTCGGCGTGACGATCCACACCCTGCGCCACCTCGGGGTGGATCTTACCCGTGACGGGGTGATTGACGCGGACGATGTGCGCGCGCTCAGCCGCGAGGATGCGGTCGAAATCTTTTCCGATTACTACTATCACCGTCCCGGTATCGCGCGCCTTCCGGGGGGGCTTCAGGCCAGCGTGTTCGACATGTATGTGAACGCCGGGGCCAATGCGGTGAAGATCTTGCAACGGCTCCTGCGCGAGATGGGCCAGGTGGTCGATGTCGATGGGGTGATCGGGCCCCAGACCGTCGCCGCCGCCGAGGTCGCCGCAGATGCCGCCCCGGATCATATCGCCGATGCCTATGGAATCGCGCGGCGCAATTATTATTTCCGCCTCGCTGATGGCCGTCCCGCAAGCCGCAAGTTCGCGCGCACACGGGCCGGGGGCAAGGGCGGCTGGATCCGCCGCGCGGAAGAATTCATCGCGCCGCGCTTTCATCTGAGCATGGCAGAGTTCAACATACGGGTGGCGACATGGTGATTGATATCCTGAGGGCGTTGTTTGGTGGCGGCACGAACGCGCTGCGCGAAACCGCAGAGGTGTTTCGTGTCAATGCCGAGGCAGCCGACCAGCGCAGCACCGAGACGCAGCGCGCCGCGCTTGAACAGATGGCGGGCGAGTTCAAGATTCAGAATCGCGGCCCGTTTGATCGCTTTATTGACGGTTTGAACCGCATTCCGCGCCCGGCGATGGCGCTTGGCACGCTTGGCCTTTTCGTGACGGCGATGGTCGATCCGGTCTGGTTTGGCGAACGTATGGCAGGGTTGTCGCTTGTGCCTGAACCACTCTGGTGGCTTCTGGGGGCGATCGTCAGCTTTTATTTCGGGGCGCGCTATCAGACCAAGGGGCAGGAATTCCAACGCTCGATCACCGCCACCCTCGCACGCGCGCCGCAGGTGGCCGATACGATCGCCGCCCTGCGCCATTTGCGCGCCGAAAGCCCCGGCGCGGCCGACACCCGGCCCGACGCGCCGCTGGCGCTTGCGGCCGTGACCCCGGCCGACAATCCCGCGCTTGAGGAGTGGCGCCGCAGCCGCGCCTGAGGCCCCCGCGACAATGTGATCCACGCGCGCAGGCGATTGCGATTGGCCCGCGCGCGGGCCTGCCCTATACTTGGGGGATGATTACAGAACTCGGACACTTCGCCCTTATCCTCGCCTTTCTGGTTGCCTGTTTTCAGGCGACCATTCCACTTGTTGGGGCCTATAAACGATGGCCCGGCTGGATGGCGCTTGCCGAGCCTGCGGCGACGATCCAACTCTTGCTGACGGGGCTGGCCTTTGGCGCGCTGATGTGGGCCTTCGTGACCTCTGATTTCTCGCTTCGGCTTGTGGTGCTCAATAGCCATACGGCCAAGCCGATGCTTTACAAGATCACCGGGGTCTGGGGCAATCACGAGGGCTCGATGCTGCTCTGGGTGCTGATCGTGGCGCTGTTCGGCGCCTCGGTCGCCTGGTTCGGCGGTAACCTTCCGCCCAGTCTGAAGGCGCGCGTCCTGTCGGTGCAGGCGATGATCGCAGTGGCGTTTTTCGGCTTTATCCTTTTGACATCCAACCCGTTCCTGCGCATGGCGGTGCCGCCCTTTGACGGCAATGACCTGAACCCGCTATTGCAGGATCCGGGGTTGGCGTTTCACCCGCCGTTCCTTTATCTCGGCTATGTCGGCCTTTCGATGACCTTTTCCTTTGCCGTTGCCGCCCTGATCGAGGGGCGCGTCGATGCGGCCTGGGGTCGGTGGGTGCGCCCCTATACGCTGGCGGCCTGGGTTTTCCTGACCATCGGCATCGGTTTGGGAAGCTGGTGGGCCTATTACGAGCTTGGCTGGGGCGGGTTCTGGTTCTGGGACCCGGTTGAAAACGCAAGCTTCATGCCCTGGCTTATCGCCGCGGCCCTGCTGCATTCGGCCATCGTTGTCGAAAAGCGCGAGAGCCTGAAAAGCTGGACCATCCTGCTGGCGATCATCGCCTTCGGGTTCTCGATGGTCGGCGCCTTCATCACCCGGTCCGGCGTTCTGACATCGGTGCATGCCTTTGCCACTGACCCCGAGCGCGGCGTATTCCTTCTGGCGATCCTTGCAGTATTCATGGCCGGGGCGCTCACGCTTTTCGCGGCGCGCGCCAACGCAATGCAGGCCAAGGGCGTATTCAGCCTTGTGAGCCGCGAATCTATGCTCCTGCTGAACAATGTCCTGTTGGCGGTCGCCGCCTTCGTGGTCTTTGTCGGCACGGTCTGGCCGCTGGTCGCCGAGATGGCGTTCGATCGCAAGCTCTCGGTGGGCGAGCCGTTCTTCAACATGGCCTTCACGCCGTTCATGGTGCTGTTGGGGCTGCTTTTGCCGGTCGGGGCAATGCTGCCGTGGAAGCGCGCCAACCTTGGCCGGGTCTTGCGGCAATTGCGCGGTGTCTTTGCGGTGTCGCTGGCCGTGGCCGCGCTTGCCTTTGCGGTACAGACCGGCACCTCGGCGCTTGGGCCGGTGGGGCTATTTTTTGCATCATGGCTTGTTGGCGGCTCTGCCGTGGATCTTTGGTCGCGCACCGGGCGTGGTGCCATGGGCGAGCGGTTCAGCCGTCTCGCGCGCCTGCCGCGTGCCGACTGGGGCAAGTCGGTGGCCCATGCGGGGCTTGGCGTGACCATGGCCGGAATCGCCGCGATGATGGCCTGGCAGGTCGAGGATATTCGGGTGCTCAGGGTTGGCGAAGACCTTGATATCGCGGGATTTGGCCTGCGTCTCGATCAGGTCGAGCGGGTCAACGGCCCCAATTATATCGCCACCAGGGCCACCTTCACCCTAAGCGAGGATGGCCGCGAGATCGCGACCATGCATCCCGAAAAACGCAGCTATCCCGTGGCCCAGATGCCCACCACCGAGGCGGCGCTTAACAACGGCTTTCTGCGCGACATATATGTGGTGATCGGCGATCCGCAGGATGGCGGGGGCTGGGCGGTGCGCAGCTATTACAAACCGCTGGCGAACTGGATCTGGGGCGGGGCCTTGCTTATGGCGTTCGGCGGGCTTTTGTCGCTGAGCGACCGGCGCTATCGCGTGGCGGCTGGCGCACGACCGGCGCCCGCAACGGGGGTGCCTGCGGAATGAAACGGCTGATCCTTGTGCTGTGCCTGATGGCTGCGCCGCTTTGGGCGGTGCAACCCGATGAAGTGCTTGACGACCCGGCGCTTGAGGCGCGGGCGCGCGAGATCTCGTCCGGCCTGCGCTGTCTTGTGTGCCGCAACGAAAGTATCGACGATTCCAACGCCGAGCTGGCCCGCGATCTGCGTCTGTTGGTCCGTGAACGGCTTGTGGCCGGAGACAGCGATGAAGAGGCGGTTGATTTCATCGTTGATCGGTACGGCGAATACGTCCTGCTCAAACCCCGCACGGGGGGTGCCAATATCCTGCTCTGGCTGGCAGGCCCATTGATGCTCGGGACCGGGCTTATCCTTGCCGGGGTCTATTTGCGCCGCCGCTCGCGCGCGCCGGAAACCAGTGTGGCAGAGCTTAGCGAGGCCGAGGAAAACCGGCTGCGCGAAATCCTGAAAGAGTGACGCCCGGTTTTGCTTGGCGTTTGTGCCGTGCTGGGCTTTGATGTGCGCAAGCAATCACGCCGGAGGCCGAACCCTTGAAAGACTATCAGACGATCACGCTTGAGATCGACAATGACATCGCCACGTTGCGCCTGAACCGGCCCGACAAGATGAACGCCCTCAACACCCTGATGCGGGCCGAGATTACCGATGCCGTCACCTACGGCGGGCGCCACGCGCGCGTTGTCGTGCTGACCGGCAATGGCAAGGCATTCTGCTCGGGGCAGGACCTGAGCGATGGCGGCAATGCGACGGCGCTTGATCTGGAGCGGGTGCTGCGCGACGAATACGTGCCGATGCTGCGCGCGATCACCGATTGCCCGGTGCCCACCATCAGTGCGGTCAACGGACCGGCGGCGGGGGCGGGGGCCAATCTTGCGCTCTCGGCCGATGTGGTCATTGCCACCGAGCGCGCCTATTTCCTTCAGGCCTTTACCCGGATCGGCCTTATTCCGGATGCCGGAGGCACCTATTTCCTGCCGCGCCAGATCGGCACGGCCAAGGCCATGGGCGCCGCCCTTTTCGCCGAACCGATCAGCGCCCGCCAGGCGAGCGACTGGGGCATGATCTGGGAAGCGGTGGGGGATGACGCCTTTGCCGCCCATTGGCAGGCCCGCGCCGCGCATCTCGCACAGGGACCGACCCAGGCCTATGGTCATATCAAAGCGGCGATCCGTGGCAGTTGGGACAATTCCATGGACGCCCAGCTTGACCTTGAGGCGAAATTGCAGGGAAGTTGCGGGCAATCGCGCGATTTCAAAGAGGGCGTTCTGGCCTTCTTGGAAAAACGCCCGGCGCAGTTCGAGGGCCGCTAGAGCATATTGCACAAAACTGGGCACCGATTTTGTGCTTATCGAATATACGAAATCAACAGGTTAGAAGGGGGCGCGTGACCGCGAATGGACGCGACATGCCCTAAGCCCGCGTTGCGGTGGGGCCTACCAATCTCCGGCCAGTGCGTTAATGAAAAGGCCCGGACCTTGCGAGGTCCGGGCCATTAAAACGCTTCTCAACAAAACGCGTCAGCGATTTTCGATATCCACATAGTCGCGCAGGGTCTCGCCATTATAAAGCTGGCGCGGGCGACCGATCTTGAGTTGCGGATCACCAATCATTTCCTTCCACTGCGAAATCCAGCCAACCGTGCGCGACAGCGCAAAGATCGGCGTGAACATCGAGGTCGGAAAGCCCATCGCCTCGAGGATGATGCCGGAATAGAAATCGACATTCGGGAAAAGCTTTTTCTCCGCGAAATACGGATCGGCAAGGGCGGCCTTCTCAAGCTCTTTGGCGACCTGAAGAGTGGGATTGTTTTCCACCCCAAGCAGGTCGAGAACCTCATCGGCCGATTGCTTCATCACCTTCGCGCGCGGATCGAAGTTCTTGTAAACGCGATGGCCGAAGCCCATCAGCTTGAACGGATCGTTCTTGTCCTTGGCCTTCGCCAGGAATTTCTCGACGTTCGATACGTCGCCGATCTCGTCCAGCATGGTGAGTACGGCTTCGTTCGCGCCGCCGTGTGCCGGTCCCCATAGAGCGGCGATGCCGGCCGCGATACAGGCGAACGGGTTGGCACCGGTGGAGCCGGCGAGGCGTACGGTGGAGGTCGAGGCGTTCTGCTCGTGGTCGGCGTGCAGGATGAAGATGCGATCCATTGCCTTGGCCAGCACCGGGCTGATCGGTTTGATCTCGCACGGGGTGTTGAACATCATGTGCAGGAAGTTTTCCGAGTAGCTCAGATCGTTGCGCGGATACATCAGCGGCTGACCGATCGAGTACTTGTAGACCATTGCAGCAATGGTCGGCATCTTCGCGACCAGGCGCACCGCGGAAATCTCGCGATGGTGCGGGTCGTTGATGTCTAGGGAGTCGTGGTAGAAGGCCGAGAGTGCGCCGACTACACCGCACATGATGGCCATGGGGTGAGCGTCACGACGGAAGCCATTAAGGAAGGACTTCAGCTGCTCGTGAACCATGGTGTGGTTCTTCACGGTGCTGACGAACTGTGCCTTCTGCTCGGCGGTAGGCAGTTCGCCGTTCAGCAGCAGGTAGCAGGTTTCCAGGTAGTCGGATTTCTCTGCCAGCTGTTCGATCGGGTAGCCGCGGTGCAGCAGGATGCCCTTGTCGCCGTCGATGTAGGTGATCTTGGACTCGCAAGAGGCGGTCGACATGAAGCCGGGATCAAAGGTGAAGTGACCCGTGGAGGTCAGGCTTCGTACGTCTATTACATCAGGCCCTACGGTACCGGTTAAAACGGGCAGTTCGACGGGGGCAGCGCCCTCGATGATCAACTGCGCTTTCTTGTCAGCCATGTATGGCCTCCTGTTTTGTGCTTGGAATCATCATGGCCCCCCACGCAGGGCCCGCATCACTATAGAGTGATAAATCGCAAAGTCAATTTGCGTGAACCCATGCCGTAGAGGGCTCTGCAGGGGGATGCGTACAGCTTGGGTGCACTGTTTACGGCATTTATATAGGGGCTGCTATCAGCCTTTAGTGGCACTTCACCACATTGTCATTAGTGACCTAACTGTTTATACTCGGACACCGACCGGCAGGGGCCTTACAGGCAGTATTCTGTAGGTTGTCACTCGTGGGTAGCGGGTACTGCTGCGTACTCTTCCCAACAACTTTGCCCTGCGCTCTGGGGCTCTCAAGTGTGAAAAAAAGCCGTGAAAAGCCAACGACCTGTAAACCTAGATCTTAGGACAATAAAACTCCCCATCACTGCTTACACGTCGATTCTCCACCGTGTATCCGGTGTCATCCTGTTCGTCGGTGTCGCCTTGCTGCTGCTTGCGCTCGATACCTCGTTGTCTTCGCCAGAAGGCTTTGAGGATGTTCGTGCGTATCTGAGCAGTCCCCTGGCCAAGCTGGTGAGCTGGGCGTTGCTGTCCGCACTGCTGTATCACCTGGTGGCGGGTGTGCGTCACCTGATCATGGACACTGGGCATGGCGAGACGCTGGAAGGCGGCAAGCTGGGCTCGAAAATCGTAATCGCCGTGTCGGCGGTGCTGATCGTTCTGGCGGGAGTGTGGATATGGTAACCAATGTCACCAACTTTTCGCGCTCGGGTCTGTATGACTGGATGGCACAGCGCGTTTCTGCAGTGGTTCTTGCGGCTTATTTTCTGTTCCTGCTTGGGTACCTGATTGCGAACCCGGACTTGGAGTACGCGCAGTGGCATGAGCTGTTTTCGGCCAACTGGATGCGGATCTTCAGCCTGTTGGCGCTGGTTGCCCTGAGTGTGCACGCGTGGGTTGGTATGTGGACGATTTCCACTGACTACCTGACCAATATGGCGATCGGCAAGTGGGCTACCGGCGTTCGTTTCCTGTTCCAGGCGGTGTGTGGCATTGCCATGTTCACCTTCTTCGTCTGGGGCGTGCAGATTCTTTGGGGTATCTGATTCATGGCTAACATTCGTACGCTTTCTTTTGACGCCATCATCGTTGGTGGCGGTGGCGCCGGTATGCGCGCGGCGCTGCAGTTGTCCCAGTCCGGTCACAAGACCGCTGTGGTCACCAAGGTTTTTCCGACTCGTTCGCACACCGTTTCCGCTCAGGGTGGCATCACCTGCGCCATCGCTTCGGCCGATCCGAATGATGACTGGCGCTGGCATATGTACGATACCGTCAAGGGTTCCGACTATATCGGTGACCAGGACGCTATCGAGTACATGTGTTCCGTCGGCCCAGAAGCTGTGTTCGAGCTCGAGCACATGGGCCTGCCGTTTTCCCGTACCGAGCAGGGTCGTATCTATCAGCGTCCGTTCGGTGGTCAGTCCAAGGATTTCGGCAAGGGCGGGCAGGCTGCTCGTACCTGCGCTGCCGCCGACCGTACTGGTCATGCACTGCTGCACACCCTCTATCAGGGCAACCTGAAGAACGACACCGTATTCCTCAATGAGTGGTATGCGGTCGATCTGGTTAAGAACCAGGATGGTGCGGTCGTTGGTGTTATCGCCATCTGCATCGAAACCGGTGAAACCGTTTACATTCGTTCGAAGGCCACTGTTCTTGCGACTGGTGGTGCTGGTCGCATCTATGCATCGACCACCAATGCTCTGATCAACACCGGCGACGGCGTGGGCATGGCGCTGCGCGCAGGCGTGCCGGTTCAAGACATCGAGATGTGGCAGTTCCACCCGACCGGTATTGCCGGCGCGGGTGTGCTGGTAACCGAAGGTTGCCGTGGTGAAGGTGGCTACCTGATCAACAAGCACGGCGAGCGTTTCATGGAGCGCTATGCTCCTAATGCGAAAGACCTGGCTGGTCGCGACGTCGTTGCGCGCTCGATGGTCAAGGAAATCCTGGCTGGCAATGGCTGTGGCCCGGATGGTGACCACGTGATGCTGAAGCTGGATCACCTCGGTGAAGAAGTGCTGCACAGCCGCCTGCCGGGCATCTGTGAACTGTCGAAGACCTTTGCGCATGTCGATCCGGTGACCGCTCCGGTACCGGTCGTGCCGACCTGTCACTACATGATGGGTGGTATCGCCACTAATATTCATGGTCAGGCCATCACTCAAGACGCCAATGGTAATGACACCATCATCGACGGCCTGTTCGCAGTAGGCGAAGTGGCTTGTGTATCGGTGCATGGCGCCAACCGCCTGGGCGGCAACTCGCTGCTGGATCTGGTTGTGTTCGGTCGCGCCGCAGGTCTGCACCTGGAGAAAGCGCTGAAGGAAGGTATCGAGCATCGCGGTGCCAGCGAAACCGATCTGGACGTCGCCCTGAGCCGTCTTGCCGGTCTCAACGAGCGCACCACTGGTGAAGACGTCGCCCCGCTGCGCAAAGAACTGCAGAACTGCATGCAGAACTACTTCGGTGTATTCCGTACCGGCGAGTACATGCAGAAGGGTATCGCTCAGCTGGTGGACCTGCGTCAGCGTATCGCCAATGTCAAGATCTCGGACAAGAGCCAGGCGTTCAACACCGCGCGCATCGAAGCGCTCGAGCTGCAGAACCTGCTGGAAGTTGCCGAGGCTACTGCTATTGCCGCGGAGAACCGCAAGGAATCCCGTGGCGCGCATGCTCGCGAAGATTTCGAAGAGCGTGATGACGAGAATTGGCTGTGCCACACCCTGTACTTCCCGGGTGACAAGCGCGTTGCCAAGCGTGCCGTGAACTTCGCTCCGAAGACCGTTCCGGCATTCGAGCCCAAGGTTCGGACTTATTGAGGTCGACGATATGTTGCAAGTGAGTGTTTATCGCTACAACCCCGATCAGGACGAAAAGCCGTTCATGCAGGATTTTCAGGTCAATACCGATGGTAAAGATCTGATGGTTCTGGACGTCTTGGCTCTGATCAAGGAACAGGATCAGGGTTTCTCCTATCGTCGCTCCTGCCGCGAAGGCGTGTGTGGCTCCGATGGGATGAACATCAACGGTAAGAACGGTCTGGCTTGCATCACGCCGCTGTCCGCCGTGGTCAAGAACAACAAGCTGGTCGTACGTCCGCTGCCGGGTCTGCCAGTTATTCGTGACTTGGCCGTCGATATGAGCATCTTCTACAAGCAGTACGAGAAAGTGCGTCCGTATCTGATGAACGATACGCCGCCACCGGCTATCGAACGTCTGCAAAGTCCGGAAGATCGCGAGAAGCTGGACGGTCTGTACGAGTGCATCCTGTGCGCTTGCTGCTCGACCAGCTGCCCGTCCTTCTGGTGGAACCCGGACAAATTTCTCGGTCCGGCCGCGTCGCTGCAGGCTTATCGTTTCCTGGCCGACAGCCGCGACACCGAAACCGAGAACCGTCTGGCAGGTTTGGACGATCCGTTCAGCGTGTTCCGCTGCCGCGGTATCATGAACTGCGTTGACGTTTGTCCGAAGGGATTGAACCCTACCAAGGCAATCGGTCACATACGCAACATGCTGCTGCAGAGCGGCACCTGATGACACCCCGGTCGCGAAAGGTTATGCGCTAGCCTGGAATGGCCGGATTGCGTTACCCGTTACACCTGCGGCGCCGAAGTTGAAGCTCGGCGCCGTAGTTTTAGTAGGAATCCCAGCTCACAAAGCCGGGATTCCACTCTGAAAATTTGATGACCAGCAGGAGCACCCGGCTTGTGCCCGGGAACTATCTGCGCGGTCCGTAGTGGCTTTACCTGAGTCGCTGCTTCAGAACTTGGGAAGTCATGCTGCGGTTTCCACGCTGGTGGTGTCTCCTTATCGAAGGTGACCAGACATGCAAGAAAGCGTAATGCAGCGCATGTGGGACAGTGCCCACCTATCCGGTGGTAACGCTGCCTATGTGGAAGAGCTTTATGAGCTCTACCTGCACGATCCCAACGCTGTGCCCGAAGAGTGGCGCACTTACTTCCAGAAGTTGCCCTCCGGTGGCAGCGCTTCAGCCGATGTATCGCACTCGACTATTCGCGACCACTTCGTCCTGCTGGGCAAGAACCAGCGTCGTGCTCAGCCTGTGTCCGCAGGTAGCGTCAGCAGTGAGCACGAAAAGAAGCAGATCGAAGTCCTGCGCCTGATCCAGGCCTATCGGGTGCGTGGCCATCAGGCAGCACAGCTCGATCCGCTTGGCCTGCAACAGCGTACCGTTCCTGCCGATCTGGCGATCAATAACTACGGTCTGACCGACGCCGACCTCGACACCGTGTTCCGCACCGCCGACCTGGCCATGGTCAACGGACAAGGTACTCTGCGCGAAATCCTGCAGGCGCTGCAAGAAACCTATTGCCGCACCATCGGCGCCGAGTACATGCACATCGTCGATTCCGAGCAGCGCAGCTGGTTCGTTCAGCGCCTGGAAAGCGTGCGTGGCCGCCCGGACTTCTCGCCGGAGATCAAGAGCCATCTGCTCGAGCGCCTGACTGCCGCCGAAGGCCTGGAAAAGTATCTGGGTACCAAGTATCCGGGCACCAAGCGTTTTGGTCTCGAAGGTGGCGAGAGCCTGATTCCGCTGCTTGACGAGATCATCCAGCGTTCTGGCTCTTATGGCACTAAGGAAATCGTAATCGGCATGGCCCACCGTGGCCGCCTGAACGTGCTGGTCAACACCTTTGGCAAGAATCCGCGCGACCTTTTCGACGAGTTCGAAGGCAAGAAGGTCGAGGGCCTGAGTTCAGGTGACGTGAAATATCACCAGGGCTTCTCCTCCAACGTGATGACCCCGGGTGGCGAAATTCACCTGGCCATGGCGTTCAACCCGTCCCACCTTGAAATCGTTTCCCCGGTGGTCGAGGGTTCGGTGCGGGCTCGTCAGGATCGCCGTTGTGATCCGGTCGGCGACAAGGTGCTTCCGGTAACCATCCACGGCGATGCTGCTGTCGCCGGTCAGGGCGTGGTGATGGAAACCTTCCAGATGTCGCAGACCCGTGCTTATCGCACGGGTGGCACCATTCGCATCGTGGTCAACAACCAGGTCGGCTTCACCACCAACAAGCAGGAAGATGCTCGTTCCACCGAGTACGCAACCGATGTGGCGAAGATGATCCAGGCGCCGATCTTCCATGTGAACGCAGACGATCCCGAGGCGGTGCTGTTCGTCACCCAGCTCGCTGTCGACTACCGGATGCAGTTCAAGCGCGACATCGTCATCGACCTGATCTGCTACCGCCGTCGTGGTCACAACGAAGCGGACGAGCCGAGCGGCACTCAGCCGTTGATGTATCAGAAGATCGCCAAGCAGCGCACCACTCGTGAGCTGTACGCCGATTCGCTGATCCAGTCCAAGGTGCTGGACGACGAGCGTGTTCAGGCCAAGATCGACGAGTACCGTACGGCGCTCGACAATGGGCTGCACGTAGTCAAGAGCCTGGTCAAAGAGCCGAATAAAGAACTCTTCGTTGACTGGCGTCCGTATCTGGGTCATGCCTGGACTGCCCGTCATGACACCAGCTTCGATCTGAAGACCTTGCAGGATCTGTCCAACAAGCTGCTGCAGATGCCGGAAGGCTTCGTGGTGCAGCGTCAGGTCTCGAAGATTCTCGAAGATCGCCAGAAGATGGGTGCGGGCGCGCTCACCATCAACTGGGGCTACGCGGAAGTCATGGCGTACGCCACGCTGCTGTTCGAAGGCCACCCGGTACGTATCTCCGGTCAGGACGTCGGCCGCGGCACCTTCTCGCACCGCCATGCTGCGCTGCATAACCAGAAGGACGGCAGTACCTACATTCCGCTGCAGCACCTCTATGAAGGTCAGCCGCGTTTCGATCTGTACGACTCGTTCCTCTCCGAGGAAGCGGTTCTGGCTTTCGAATACGGTTACGCCACCACCATGCCCAACGCGCTTGTCGTGTGGGAAGCGCAGTTCGGCGACTTCGCCAATGGCGCCCAGGTAGTGATCGACCAGTTCATCACCAGCGGTGAGCACAAGTGGGGTCGCCTGTGTGGCCTGACCATGCTGTTGCCACATGGCTATGAGGGGCAGGGCCCGGAACACTCGTCCGCTCGCCTGGAGCGTTACCTGCAGCTGTGCGCCGAGCACAATATCCAGGTTTGCGTACCGACGACTCCGGCGCAGGTCTACCACATGCTGCGTCGCCAGGCGATTCGCCCGCTGCGCAAGCCGCTGGTTGCGCTGACACCCAAGTCGCTGCTGCGTCATAAGCTTGCGACCTCGACACTGGAAGAGCTCACCCAGGGTTCCTTCCAGACCGTTATCCCGGAAGTCGACGCGATCGATCCGGCGAAGGTCGAGCGTGTAATCATGTGTAGCGGCAAGGTCTACTATGACCTGCTGGACAAGCGTCGTGCCGAAGGCCGCGAAGATATCGCCATCGTGCGTATCGAGCAGCTGTATCCGTTCCCGGAAGAGGATCTGGCCGAAGCGCTCGCGCCTTACCAGAATCTCAAGCACATCGTCTGGTGCCAGGAAGAGCCGATGAACCAGGGTGCCTGGTACTGCAGCCAGCATCACATGCGCCGTGTGGCCACCGCACACAAGAAGGAACTGTTCCTTCAGTACGCGGGTCGTGATGCTTCAGCGGCGCCGGCGGTCGGTTACGCCTCCATGCATGCCGAACAGCAGGAAAAACTGCTGCAGGACGCCTTCACCGTTTAACCATTTCGTGCAAGGGGCCGCGATATCGCGGCCTCGATGTAGAAACCGAATCAATAGGACCCCTGAATAATGGCTATCGAGATCAAAGCCCCTACATTCCCGGAATCGGTTGCCGACGGCACCGTTGCCACCTGGCACAAGCAGCCGGGCGACGCGGTCAAGCGTGATGAGCTGATCGTCGACATCGAAACCGACAAGGTGGTGATGGAAGTGCTCGCCGAAGCTGACGGCGTGCTGACCGAGATCGTCAAGAACGAAGGCGACACCGTGCTGAGCGGCGAACTGCTCGGCAAGCTGGAGGCTGGTGCTACTGCCGCCGCCGCACCTGCGCCGGCTGCTGCTCCGGCTCAAGCTGCTGCCCCGGCTGCTGCCGCAACCGCTGGTGAAGAGCCAATCCTGGCTCCTGCTGCGCGCAAGATGGCCGAAGAGAACGGCATCGATCCGAACAGCATCGCCGGTACTGGTAAAGATGGCCGCGTGACCAAGGAAGACGTGGTTGCCGCCGTTGAAGCCAAGAAATCCGCTCCGGCTGCTGCTGCCAAGCCGGCTGCTCCAGCTGCCTCCGCTCCGATCTTTGCCGAGGGTGATCGTGTCGAGAAGCGCGTGCCGATGACCCGCCTGCGTGCGAAGGTCGCCGAGCGTCTGGTCGAAGCGCAATCCTCCATGGCGATGCTGACTACGTTCAACGAAGTCAACATGAAGCCGATCATGGAGCTGCGTTCCAAGTACAAGGACCTGTTCGAGAAGACTCACAACGGCGTGCGCCTTGGCTTCATGTCCTTCTTCGTCAAGGCCGCGGTCGAAGCACTCAAGCGCCAGCCGGGCGTCAACGCTTCCATCGATGGCAATGACATCGTCTACCACGGTTATCAGGATATCGGCGTCGCCGTTTCCAGCGACCGCGGCCTGGTGGTTCCGGTCCTGCGCAACGCCGAGCACATGAGCCTGGCCGAGATCGAAGGCGGCATCAACAACTTCGGCAAGAAGGCCAAGGCCGGCAAGCTGACCATCGAAGAGATGACTGGCGGCACCTTCACCATCTCCAATGGTGGTGTGTTTGGTTCGCTGCTGTCGACGCCGATCGTCAACCCGCCTCAGACCGCCATCCTCGGTATGCACAAGATCCAGGAACGCCCGATGGCCGTTAACGGTCAAGTGGTCATCCTGCCGATGATGTACCTGGCCCTGTCCTATGACCATCGCTTGATCGACGGCAAGGAAGCGGTGACCTTCCTGGTTACCATGAAGGACCTGCTGGAAGACCCGGCCCGTCTGCTGCTGGATATCTGATAGAAACGTCACGGGCTGCAGCTGGCAGGTCAGGTGAAAGCCGGCCGTGCTACCTGCAGCCTTTGGCTTTTAGCTGCTTTTGAAGAGGATTCGTAATGAGCCAGAAATTCGACGTCGTCGTCATCGGTGCCGGCCCTGGCGGCTATGTGGCCGCCATTCGTGCAGCCCAGCTGGGTCTGAAGACCGCATGTATCGAAAAATACCAGGGCAAGGATGGTAAGACCGCTCTGGGCGGCACCTGCCTGAACGTAGGTTGCATTCCTTCCAAGGCGCTGCTGGACAGCTCCTACAAGTTTCATGAAGCCCACGAGAGCTTCAAGGTTCATGGCATCAGCACTGGCGAAGTGGCCATGGACGTTCCGACCATGGTCGCGCGCAAGGACCAGATCGTTAAGAACCTTACCGGTGGGGTTTCGGCTCTGCTGAAGGCCAACGGTGTGACCGTATTCGAAGGCCACGGCAAGCTGCTGGCCGGCAAGCAGGTTGAAGTGACCGGCCTGGACGGCAACGTGCAGACGTTGGCTGCCGAGAACGTCATCCTTGCCTCCGGCTCGACTCCGGTAAACATTCCGCCGGCGCCGGTCGATCAGAACGTCATCGTCGACTCCACCGGCGCACTGGACTTTCAGAGCGTTCCGGGCAAGCTCGGCGTCATCGGTGCCGGCGTGATCGGCCTCGAGCTGGGTTCGGTCTGGGCGCGCCTCGGCGCGGAAGTGACCGTTATCGAAGCCATGGAAAAGTTCTTGCCGGCTGCCGATGAGCAAATCTCCAAGGAAGCGTTCAAAGTCCTCTCCAAGCAGGGGCTGAAGATTCTGCTGGGCGCTCGTCTGACCGGTTCGGAAGTGAAGGGCGATCAAGTGACCGTCAACTTCACCAGCGCTGAAGGCGAGCAGCAGATGACCTTCGACAAGTTGATCGTCGCAGTGGGCCGTCGTCCTGTCACCTCCGAGCTGCTGGCGGCTGACGCCGGCGTCGATATGGACGAGCGCGGTTTCATCTTCGTTGACGATTACTGCGCCACCAGCGTTCCCGGCGTCTACGCCATCGGTGACGTAGTTCGCGGCGCCATGCTGGCCCACAAGGCCTCGGAAGAGGGCGTGATGGTTGCCGAGCGTATCGCTGGTCACAAGACCCAGATGAACTATGACCTGGTTCCGTCGGTCATCTACACTCACCCGGAAATCGCATGGGTCGGCAAGTCCGAGCAGGCGCTCAAGGCTGAAGGCGTTGAAGTTAATGTCGGCACCTTCCCGTTCGCGGCCAGCGGACGTGCCATGGCGGCCAACGATACCGCCGGCCTGGTCAAGGTCATCGCCGATGCCAAAACCGACCGTGTGCTGGGCGTTCATGTCATGGGCCCAAGCGCTGCCGAGCTGGTTCAGCAAGGCGCGATCGGCATGGAATTCGGCACCAGTGCCGAAGACCTGGGCATGATGGTGTTCTCGCACCCGACGATGTCCGAAGCGCTGCATGAAGCGGCCTTGGCAGTGAATGGCCACGCCATCCACATCGCCAATCGCAAGAAGCGCTAATCGGCTTCGTGCTGTACCCGGGCCCGACGTATCTGCGGATACGCCGGGCCTTTTGCAAACTGCAGATTCGAAAAGGATTGCAGGTCGCTGAGAGGTATCGTGAATTCGCAGATAGTTTTCAGCGACTTGTGAGGGGGCACGGCGGCTCGTCGTGCCGTAAATGCGCCAATACCAAACCAGACGGTAGAAAGCATGAATCTTCACGAGTACCAAGGTAAACAACTGTTCGCTGAATACGGTCTGCCCGTGTCCAAGGGTTACGCAGTCGATAGCCCAAAGGAAGCAGCGGAAGCCTGCGACAAGATCGGCGGAACGCAATGGGTGGTCAAAGCCCAGGTGCATGCCGGTGGACGTGGCAAGGCAGGTGGCGTAAAGCTGGTTCGCAGCAAGGATGAAGCACGGGCGTTTGCCCAGCAGTGGCTAGACAAGCGTCTGGTGACCTATCAGACCGATGCCAATGGTCAGCCAGTCAGCAAGATCCTTGTCGAGGCTTGCACCGATATCGACAAGGAACTGTATCTGGGCGCCGTGGTTGATCGCGCCAGTCGCCGGGTCGTGTTCATGGCCTCCACCGAAGGTGGCGTGGATATCGAAAAAGTCGCTCACGACACGCCCGAGAAAATCCTCAAGGCCACCATCGACCCGCTGGTCGGTGCGCAGCCGTTCCAGGCGCGCGAGCTGGCATTCCAGCTGGGCCTGAAGGGCGATCAGGTCAAGCAGTTCGTCCATATATTCGTCGGCCTTGCCCAGCTGTTCCAGGACTATGACCTGGCCCTGCTCGAGGTGAACCCGCTGGTGATCAAGAAGGATGGCAACCTGCACTGCCTGGATGCCAAGATCAACATCGACAGCAACGCCATCTATCGTCAACCCAAACTGCGCGACATGGCCGATCCGTCTCAGGACGATCCGCGCGAGGCCCATGCAGCCAAGTGGGAGCTCAATTACGTAGCGCTCGACGGCAACATCGGCTGCATGGTCAATGGTGCGGGCCTGGCTATGGGCACCATGGATATCGTCAACCTGCATGGCGGTGCGCCGGCGAACTTCCTCGACGTGGGCGGTGGAGCCACCGAGGAACGCGTGACCGAAGCGTTCAAGATCATTCTCTCCGACAGCAATGTCGCGGCCGTTCTGGTGAACATCTTCGGCGGCATCGTGCGATGCGACATGATCGCCGAAGGCATCATCGGTGCCGTTCGCGAAGTGGGCGTCAAGGTACCGGTGGTGGTTCGCCTGGAAGGCAACAACGCCGACTTGGGGGCCAAGATGCTGAGTGAAAGCGGTCTGAACATCATCGGTGCGAGCAGCCTGACCGATGCGGCCATTCAGGTTGTCAAAGCCGCGGAGGGCAAGTAATGAGCGTATTGATCAACAAGGACACCAAGGTCATTTGCCAGGGCTTCACCGGCTCGCAAGGTACCTTCCACTCCGAGCAGGCCATTGCCTACGGCACGAAGATGGTCGGCGGCGTCACGCCGGGCAAGGGCGGCACCATGCACCTCGGTCTGCCGGTATTCAACACCGTTCGGGAGGCCGTCGAGACCACCGGTGCTGACGCCTCGGTGATCTACGTGCCGGCGCCGTTCTGCAAGGACTCGATCCTCGAAGCGGCTTTCGGTGGGATCAAGCTCATCGTCTGCATCACCGAAGGCATTCCGACACTGGATATGCTCGAGGTTAAGATCAAGTGCGACGAGCTGGGTGTGCGCCTGATCGGGCCGAACTGCCCGGGTGTGATCACGCCGGGTGAGTGCAAGATTGGCATTCAGCCTGGGCACATCCATATGCACGGCAAGGTCGGCATCGTCTCGCGCTCCGGCACGCTGACCTACGAAGCCGTGAAGCAGACCACCGACGCCGGTTTCGGCCAGTCGACCTGTGTTAGCATCGGTGGTGACCCTATTCCGGGCTCGACCTTCATCGATATCCTCAAGCTGTTCCAGGATGATCCGCAGACCGAGGCCATCGTCATGATCGGCGAGATCGGCGGTTCGGCCGAGGAAGAAGCGGCGGCCTTCATCAAGGCCAACGTGACCAAGCCAGTCGTTTCCTACATCGCGGGTGTCACGGCTCCGGCTGGCAAGCGGATGGGGCACGCCGGCGCGATCATTTCTGGCGGCAAGGGAACGGCGGAAGAGAAATTCGCAGCCCTGCAGGACGCCGGTGTGAAGACCGTTCGCTCGCTTGCCGATATCGGCAAGGCGCTGGCGGAAGTGACTGGCTGGGAAATGAAGGCCTGATGTAACGCCCGCCCGGCTGCAGCCGGGCGTTCGAGCTGCTCAGTCTTCGCATGCCCCGAGGCAGACCTGACGGTTCTGCCTCGGGGCTTTCAGCTTTGGGTTTGGTAACGTTGCAGCTTCAATCGCTGCTTGGTCCCGCGCTTCATCTATCACGCGTTGAGCGCTTCAACCCTGCGGCGCGACGTTTTTTCGCGGCCAATGCGGACTCTCCGGTCAGCATCCATCGCCGCATCGTGGCATTATTGCCGCTCATTCATACGCTTGTTCGGTCCACAAGAGCGACAGCGTGCAACGAAGGATTCGGCCCAACCGGCTGAATGACGTTTCCCCTTATCCCTGAAGGAAACCCGTAATCCCATCATTCAGGCCAATATGAATCGCTGACCCGTCGCGCTCGTGGCATGTGCGTCGCGTTCATTTATGCCGTCATCCATTTGGTAGTTTTTTCCGCATGAATCGTTTGAAAGGTTTTGACCTGCTGGCTCTTGGCTTCATGACATTTGCGTTGTTCCTTGGCGCCGGCAACATCATCTTCCCGCCTAGCGCCGGCATGGCGTCGGGCGAGTTTATCTGGCAGGCGGCGCTGGGCTTCTTGCTGACAGGTGTCGGGTTGCCGCTGCTGACCGTCGTCGCGCTGGCGCGGGTGGGTGGGGGCATGGACCGTTTGACCGCACCGCTCGGCAAGGTCGCTGGTACGGTGCTGGCGGTGGCCGTCTACCTGGCGATCGGTCCGCTGTTCGCGACTCCGCGCACCGCCGTCGTTTCGTTCGAGATGGGCATTGCGCCATTCAGCGGTAACGCCGGCATGCCGCTATTCATCTACACGCTGGTGTTCTTCGCGGCCATGCTGTTCCTGGTGCTGAACCCCGGTCAGCTGGTCAACCGTATCGGCAAGTTCATTACGCCGGTGCTGCTGGCGGCGCTGCTGGTGCTCGGTGGTGCGGCGATTTTCGCCCCGGCGGGAGAGGTCGGTGCTGCGAGTGAGAGTTATCGTGCGTCGCCGCTGATCAAGGGTTTTCTCGAGGGCTATCTGACCATGGATACTCTCGGCGCTTTGGTCTTCGGCATCGTGATCGCCACCGCCATTCGCGACCGCGGTGTCACCGAGCCCGCGCTGGTTACCCGTTACTCGATGATTGCCGGCGTGATTGCTGCGGTCGGGCTGTCGTTGGTCTATCTCGCTCTGTTCTATCTCGGTGCTACCAGCCAGGGCATCGCCGTCGGTGCGGAGAACGGCGTGCAGATTCTGACGACCTACGTGCAACACACGTTCGGCACGCCGGACAGCCTGCTGCTTGCAGTAGTCATCACGCTGGCCTGCCTGACCACGGCGGTCGGCCTGACCACGGCCTGTGGCGAGTTCTTCAGCGCATTGCTGCCGGTTTCCTATCGCACAGTGGTGGTCGTTTTCGCTCTGTTCAGCCTGCTGGTGGCCAACCAGGGTCTGACGCAGTTGATCAGTGTGTCGGTGCCGGTCTTGGTGGGCCTTTACCCGCTGGCCATCGTCCTGGTTGCTCTGAGCTTGCTGGATCGCTTCTGGGTTTCGCCCTCGCGGGTGTTCGTGCCGGTCATGGCGGTGACGCTGATCTTCGGCGTTGTCGATGGACTTGCCGCCGCGGGCTTCACCGATTGGGTTCCGGTGCTGTTCACGCAGTTGCCATTGGCCGATCAGAGCATGGGCTGGCTGGTTCCGGTTCTGGTGATGCTGGTGTTTGCAGTCGTCACTGATCGCCTGCTCAGTCGCGCCGATCAGGCGCAACATCACGCCTGACTTGTTCTCGCGCTGCGCCGCGGCTGACGATAGATCGGTCGCGGGGGTAGCGCTGACATTAGGCGCAAGCTTCGGCGACGCGGTGCTGGCTATAATCGCGTGATGTCTCCGAGGGCGCGCCATGACGTTATCCGATTCAACCCTGCCGCATCTGATCGCCGTGCTCTGGTTCATCGTCTGTTGGGCTGGATACACCCGCTACGCGAGCTGGCGCGGCCGGGATACGGCTTGTCTGGCGAGTGTGTTGCACCTCTATCGGCAGGACTGGATGCAGCGCCTGCTGTTGCGTGACAACCGTATCGCCGATGCCAACGTGATCGGCAATCTGGAGCGCAACGCATCGTTCTTTGCATCCAGCACGCTGATCATCCTTGCAGGCATCCTGACCGCGTTGGGTGCATCCGATCGAGCGGTTTCGCTATTGGCCGACCTGCCATTTGCGCAACCGGTCAGCCGCGGTCTTTCGGAAGTCAAGCTGCTGTGTCTGGCGGTCGTCTTCGTCTATGCGTTCTTCACCTTCAGCTGGTGCATGCGCCAGTACAACTTCGCCGCGGTACTGGTTGCTTCGGCGCCGATGGTGGGCGAGCGCAACGTCAGTGATCAGGAGCGCAGGGCTTTCGCCGAACGTGCGGCGCGGGTCCTGTCCATGGCGGCCAACCAGTTCAACTTCGGCTTGCGCGCCTATTACTTCGGCATGGCCACCTTGGCCTGGTTCGTTCA
>NZ_CAJXIP010000025.1 GCF_913054395.1 uncultured Roseovarius sp. | reverse complement strand
GGGATCACCCTGGATCGTGCGACGCTCGGCAACTGGGTGGGGCGCGCCTGTTTCCATCTGCGCCCGATCGCCGATCACCTGAAGGAGCGGCTGAAACGCGCAGACCGGGTGTTCATGGATGAAACCCGCGCGCCGGTGCTCGATCCCGGGCGGCGGAAAACGAAAACCGGCTACTTCTGGGCCATTGTTGCCGATGACCGGGGTCACGGCGGTGCCGGCCCTCCTGTGGTGATGTTCCACTACGCGCCCGGCCGCGGCGCCGTGCATGCGCTTCGATTCCTCGAGGGCTATCGCGGGTGGTTCGTGCAATGCGACGGCTATGAAGCCTATGACAAGCTCACCAAGGTCGACCGGCCTGAGGGTCCATGGACGCTCGTCCATTGCTGGACGCATGCGCGTCGGCGGTTCGTGAAGCGCCTGGAAAAGGACGGCTCACCGATTGCCGAGGAAACCCTGCGCCAGATCGCCGAGATCTATGCTGTCGAGAAATCCGTGCGCGGCCTGGGTCCCGAAGCCCGGCTTGCCGCCCGGCGCGAACTCTCCGCACCGATCATTGCCGCCTTCCGCCCTTGGCTCGAGGCGCAGCTGTCGCGCATCCCGCGTTCGTCAAAGCTGGCCGAGGACATCCGCTACACCCTGGCGCGTTGGCCCGGCCTGCCCCGGTTCCTTGAAGACGGCCGTCTGGAGCTGGACACCAACCCGGTCGAGAACCAGATCAGGAAGATTGCTCTGACTCGGAAAAACGCCCTATTCGTCGGGCACGAGGTCGGCGCAGAGAACTGGGCATTGCTCGCCAGCCTGATCGCGAACTGCAAGATGTGCGACGTCGATCCGGTCAGCTACCTCTCTGACACGTTGCGCGCGTTGCTCGACGGTCATCCCAGAAGCCGCATCGACGATCTCATGCCCTGGAACTTCGCGGTCGCGTCAAGCCGCGCCGCGTAGGGGATCGCCGAGGCGCTTACCCTATTTCCGGTTGTATCTCGTTTTCAAATGGAGCTTTGGTATTTCTGCCGTGCAGAAAAATTCATGCGAAGAGCCCATTGGTAGTGGGCTGACTGGCCAAGAGCCTTAGGCTCCTTGTGTTATCCAGATGGAACTTGCGGGCACCTGCGAGTATAGTTCTTACAAAGAGAGCATGTTTCCTACAAAGGAAGAACTCATGGAACGCAGACTAGCTGCGGTACTGGCCGCTGACATGGCTGGGTACAGCCGGTTGATGGGTATCGACGAGGCGGGAACGCTCGCACGCCTGCGTACGCACCGGATCGAGTTGATCGACCCCGCCATCGCCAAGAACCAGGGCAACATCATCAAGACCACCGGCGACGGTATGTTGGTCGAGTTTCAGTCCGTAGCCGACGCAGTGAAATGCGCTGCCGAAATTCAGGAGCGGATGCGGCGGCGCAATTCCGATGTGCCCAACGAGCGGCGCATCCAATTCCGCATCGGCATCAACTTGGGCGATATTATCTTTCAGGACGAAGACATTTTTGGCGATGGTGTCAACATCGCCGCACGGCTCGAGTCTCTTGCCGAAATTGGCGGCTTTTGCGTTACCGCGGCAGTCTACGATCAGGTCGCCGACCGGGTCGACCTGACGTTCGAGGATCTGGGCGACAAATCACTGAAGAACATAAACCGCCCAATCCGGGTCTATCGCGCGGTTCTGGACGGACCTCAGCCCGAAACCAACGGTGCGGCCGAGCGGGTCAAAGGCCGTGCCATGGTCAAACCCACCGTCGCCGTGCTTCCATTCACAAACATGAGCGGAGATCCGGAGCAGGAATTTTTCGTCGACGGGCTGACCGAAGACATCCTCACCGAACTGTCGCGGCGCCATGAATTGTTTGTCATCTCGCGCAATTCCAGCTTCGTCTACAAAAATCAGGCCGTGAATATCCCCGAAGTCGCCAAGGCGCTCGGCGCGCAATATCTGGTCGAAGGAAGCGTTCGGAAGGCCGGGAATCGCATCAGGATCACTGTCCAGCTAATTGACACCGCCAACGACAGCCACATCTGGGCCGAGAAATATGATCGCAATCTGGACGATATTTTCGAGCTCCAAGACGAGGTGACCGCCGCCATCGTCGCCACGCTGCCGGGCCGGGTCGAGGCGGCGCAGCACGATCTTCTAGCGCGCAAAACGCCGGCCAACATGGCGGCTTACGAATGCGTATTGGCCGCAAAAGTTTACCATCACCGCAGCAATCTCGAGGACAATAATCGCGCGCAAGAGATGATCAACAGGGCGATTGAGCTCGACCCTGACTACGCCCATGCTCATGCATGGCGCGGTTGTATTCTTGGACAAACCTGGGGCTATGGATGGTGCGAGGACAAGGATGCCACATTTGACGAGGTATTGACTGAGCTCAAAAAAGCGCTGGCTCTCGACGAAAACGACGCTGACGTTCACCGCATCATGGCGGCATGTAGTGTCGCCGCCAACGACCTGACCAAGGCTCGTTACCACCAGGAACGCGCGCTGGCACTAAATCCGAACTATGACCTAGTCGTTGTCCAGCAAGGCGAGCTTCTGACCTGGCTCGGCAATCCGGAGGAAGGGATCGAGTGGATCCGCAAGGCGATGCGTCTGAACCCGCATCACCCGGAACGCTTCTGGAGCCACCTTGGCAAGGCCCATTTCACCGCCCGTAAATACGCCGAAGCGATCGAGGCATTCATGCACCTCTCGACGACCGATCAAATCCACCACGCGTTCCTCGCCGCCTCTTACGGTTGGCTCGGCGACAAGACCGCAGCCTCGGGCCATGTCAATCGGATCTACACTATCGATCCGCAATTCGATCTCGAAACCTATCTGTCGACGCTTCACTACAATGATGACGCAGACCTTCAACATCACCGCGACGGCCTGCAAGCAGCAGGGATCAAAAAGGGCTGACTCCCGTCATCTGATCATTTCCGTCAGGAACGCCGACCGGTTCGATAGGGTTGAGCGGCAGCTAAGCGCAGATAGCGAGCTTTGCAAAGCAGGAGGCAGGCGTCCGCCTTCAAGTCGTGACCGGCCCAAAGCCGCCGCTGGCCGATGTGTCATATGCCGCGCGGCAGCATCACCAGAACGGCCATTCCTTCATCGCGCAGCATTTTTGCCGATCTGACTAAGGCTGTGCTGGAAGAAGCGTTCTTTCGCCGAAGATTTCCGGTGACCGTTTGGGTAAAATCCTCCTCGCGAGAATTGCTCAGGTGCAGTCGCCATTCCTGGCTCTATGTACATCGCTGTTCTGCTAAATTCCACGCAGCCGGGGACACTCGGCGGAAGACTTCTTCAATGGCGTTTTTTCAGCTTCGCATCCGTTCAAAATCTGGATCGTACGGTGATGGTTCGATGACCTTTGCACCAACGCGTTCACCACACAGATCCAGTTCCATCGCGGCCCCGGTTCTGGCCAATTCGGGCGCAATGAAGGCGTAGCCGAGGTTCATGCCAACGCGATGCCCGTAGTCTCCGGATGTGATCGTGCCGACGACGTCATCCCCGCGCATCAAGGATGCACCCGGATGTACCGGCGCGTGTTGCGCTTCGATCCTGAGCGTCGCCAGCTTGCGACCCGGCCCGATCTCTTGACGTTTCAGTAGTGCAGTCCTTCCGGTGAACTCGCCCTTGTCCAACTTTACGAATCTGGAGAGTCCCGTTTCGAACGGGTCAAATTCCGTTATTAGGTCGGCTTTCCAATGCAGAAACCCTTTTTCCATGCGCATGGAGTCGACCGCCCGCGCGCCAAAAAGTTTGAGCCCATGCGCCTCGCCTGCTTCGCGCAAAACAAGATAGGCTGCGTAGAGAGAAGCATTCGGCACATGGATTTCATACGCCAGTTCACCGGAAAAGCTGATGCCCATGACGGTGGCTGGAGCGAAGCCTATACAGCATTCTCTCACGGACAACCATGAGAAGGCCTCAGCTGTCCAATCGCCTCTGGCGCAGTCTGAAAGGACCGCGCGTGCCTTTGGCCCGGCCAGAACGAGGATCGTTTGATCGTTTGTCAGGCTGCGCAACTGGACGTCTTCACCCGGTTCGAGATGCATCGTCAGCCAATCCATGTCGTGGTATTCCGAGGCTGCCGCCGACCCATACCAGACCCGTTCAGGCCCTCGATCCGAGGCGGGCAGGTTGGCAATCGTTGCCTCGGACTTGATGCAGCCTTGGTGGTTCAAGAGATAGCCGAGGCCGACACGGCCCGCGCGCGCTGTCACGGTGCCACAGATCATCCGGTCGAGAAACGCATGACGGTCGGCGCCGGTGATCTCAATCCGATTGAACCCGTTGACTTCGGTCAGGCCCACGTTGGTGGCGACGTTCTGCACTTCGGCCGCGACCACATGGAATGCCTCGTCAAAGTTGAAGCTCAACGACGGGTGGAAATCCGGCGATGGCTTGATGTAGTCCACACGCTCCCACCCGTTGACGACCGTGAATTCCGCGCCTTCGGCCGCCAAGACAGGCGTCAAAGGGGTCGTCTTAGCGTTTCGTCCGGCGGGGCGATGCTCATGCGGGAAATGGAACCTGAATTCGTTCTGATAGTCTTCGATCGCCTTGCGCGCGGTCAGTTCCACGGTCGCATGTCCGGTGAACCGGCGCGGGTCGATAACCCAGGTGTCATAGCACGCCTCGCCATGGACGATCTGCTGCGCAAGAAGCCAACCGTGCCCGCCACCTTCGCCCAGCCCCGCGCGCAGGCCGATAATGCAATAGCCGTTGCGCTTGCCGGGGATAGGGCCAACCAACGGCGCGCCATCAATTGTGTAGGTGATCGGGCCGTTCACGATGCGCTTGATGCCGACCTCGGCCAACACGGGCATCCGCTCGAACGCACCTTCAAGAACATCCATCACGCGATCCAAATCATCAGGGCATAGGTCGTTGGAAAAGCTCGGGCTGATTCCGTCCATGCCCCAGGTCTTGCAATCCTGTTCGTAAAATCCGACAAGCAGGCCACCTTTTTCCTGACGGGAATAGTAGTCTGAGATCGGGCACCGCAGCAGCGGCATCCGATGCCCAGCTTGGGCGATGGCGGGGATGTCGTCGGTGATGAAATACTGGTGCTCCATGGATGCGACCGGATGCTGGACGCCCATCATCGCCGCCACCTCGTTGACGCGATAGCCGCCCGCATTTACGACAACATCGCAGTCTATTTCACCGTGTTGGGTGTGAACGGTCCACGTATCGTCCTTGTGCTGGGTCAGGCCGGTCACGGGGGTGTTGCGATAGACCTCTGCCCCGGCCTTGCGCGCATGAAAGGCAAGTGCCTGGCAAAGCTGAGCGGGATCAATATCGCCGTCTTCGCCATCCCAGAGCCCGCCAAGCAGGTTCTTGGTCGAAATCAACGGGTGACGGCGCGCGCATTCTTCTGCGTCGATGACCTCATATTCCACGCCCATACCTCGCGCCATTGATGCGAAGTGGCGATAGCCCTGCATCTGCGCCTCGGTGTTGGCCAGCCGGATGCCGCCATCCCCATGGTGATAGCCCACCGGGTATTCGGGATCGTCCCGCAACTTCTTATAGAGGGCGATGGAGTGGGATTTTAGGCCCACCATCGTCTGGGTCATGCCGAAATTCGTGACTTGAGCGGCCGAATGCCATGTGGTGCCGGAGGTCAACTCATCCCGCTCGACCAAGACGACATCGGACCATCCCTCTTGCGTCAGGTGATACAGGGTCGAGCAGCCCGCGATGCCGCCGCCGATGACGACAACTTTCGTTCTGGATTTCATCTCACGCTCCACTTTTTCGGCTCAGCAAAGGTTCGCAAAAAAACGTTCCTTTGAAAAATGTTTTTATGTGAGGTATTACCTCAGAAAATCTAAGGTTATGGTATGACTCTGTCTCTTCGCGCGATGCGATACCTCCAAGCGGCTTTGCAGCGTGGCAGCATAACGGCCGCCGCAGACGCCATGCATGTGACGCCATCAGCAATTGCCGCAGCACTGGATCAGGCGGAGGCGGCGTTTGGCATGACGCTGGTCACGCGAGCACGGGCGAAGGGGATATTCCCGACACTGGCAGGCCGGGATGTGGCGCGAGGCATCGATGATCTGCTGGACCGCTATGACACGTTACTGTCGGGTGTATCTGATCTGAAGTCGAGTTTCTCCGGCAATCTGGCGATCGGCTACAATGCGCCAATTGCTCCGGCTTTCTTGCCAGGCCTTGCGGCAGATATTTCAGGCGCACACCCAGATGTGGCCTTTACCTTTTCCGAAGGCGACAACGACTCTGTTCAGAAGGGATTGCTGGACGGTCAGTTCGACGTGATCCTCTTTGTCGAAGAATTGCCAAACCCACAAATTGAAACGCGGTCGCTTATTTTTGCATCCACCTATTGTTTATGTCCGGCGGACCATGCCTTTGCGCATTGCGATGCCGTGACGGTCTCTCAAATCGTGGCCGAGCCGCTAATCTTTTTAGACCGTCCCGCCGCGCGTGGGTATTATCTGGAGCTCCTTGAACAAGGAGGCACAGACCTGCGCATCGTCGCAACCACCAATTCAACCGAAATGGTTCGGTCCCTTGTGGCATCAAGGATGGGAATATCCTTGTTGAACATGAAGCCCCGCGACGTTCAAAGCTATGCCGGGCAAGAGATACGCTGCCTTCCGATCGCCAACAGCACAAGCGGCGTCACTCTCTCGCTCGGGTTCGCACCGGGGCCAAGACGAAGACTGGTTCAATTGTTCGTCGATACCTGTGTCGCCTATTTCGAAGGTCCAGTAGGCGCGGGTCTGATTGTTCCCGATGCACGAAAATACCTGGGTTGAAACAGCCACTGAACTGTACATAGAACATCTCATTGCGGACTTTTGCACACCTGCACAAAATGAACGTCTTGCCTCGAGCTAAACTGCCTTGCTGCAGGACAACCTCCAGTTCAGCTGGGGGGCGTTTGGATGTCGGCTTCCGAAATCGTTGCGATGTTAGCTCGCATTTGCAGAGAATGGCCAGAATCCGCCCGATCTGCATGTGCTCCCTCGGCGGGGGGCACAGGACATGGGTCCGCTCTGGGCTGACTGCAGTCATCTGATAGTTTCCATCAGGAACGCCGAGCGGGTTCAGCCGGTTGAGCGGCAACTATGCGCAGAGATGTCCGTCGTCATATAAAATGGAACATCAGAGCGGCTTGAGCTTTGGAGGCTCCGGTTCATTTGTGTGATTGATTATGCGGCTTGTTTTTGGTTGTCTGACGTCAGACATTTGGTGGTTCCTCTGCTGTCAAAAGCCAAATCTCCATCTTAATGCCGCCCTCCAGTCAAGTTCCTGAATAAGCATTCCAAAGTTTTTCAGCGCTGCCACTCCTATGCTTAAGGCAAAGATAGTCGTGTACCAAACGCGTGATGATATCCGCGCCCTCTATAGCGCTTGTCCATCCGCAGCTCTATTTCTTTGGCTAAATTGGCACAAACCGGTTTGACAAATTCCACGTAAGTATTTGATCTGGCGTCAGGGGTTTGACGTTCCATAATCCCATAAGCACTTGCTTTGTCGAGAATAGCAGTGGATTGAAAATCCTCGTGTCGGTGGTTCGATTCCGCCCCCGGGCACCATTACTTTAAGTCAGGAAGTGCCCTTGCCAGGGGCGATGATCAAGCCTGCGATTTCCGTCACTGCCGTCTTGCCTGGAGTTGCGATTGCAAATCTTGCCTGCTCCTCACGTATTGCGGTGAGCGCAGTGTCAAACCGGTCTCTGATAGGTCTATCAAACTGAACGAAATTCGCATCGCTGTGACCATCCGGTTGTAGGTCGAGAGTCGCAGAGAGCGCCGCCAGAAACTCATCGCCAAAGCCGCACAAGACACCATCCAACACGGCTGCGCTCGTACCGCCAATGTCGTTGGGAATTCGACCGTTGCCCTCGTCCAACCTCTCGGCGTTCTCTGCCGGATTAGCGGGATTTGGAATGGTAGCTGGTGCCGTAATGTCTTCGGGTCCTCTAAAGACCTAAGCAACTGCGCTTGCAAGCATCGCCGCTTTTGACCCGCATACCTCAACGACCAAGAGGTCACGTATCAGGGCCATGGCAATCATGGCCCTGAAGGAATTGTTGCGCCCGCAGAATTGCGAAGCGGGTGGTGCAGGAAACAACGTGGATCAGGCGTCGATTTCCACCGATCCGATCGGCTTGGAGCAGCAGGCCAGGATATACCCCGCTTCGATGTCATCTTCCGAGATGCCGCCGTTGTGCACCATATGGACGTCGCCTGCCGTCTTCTTGACCTTGCAGGTGCCGCAGACGCCGAAGGTACAACCCGACGGTATGACGATCCCGGCATTGCGCGCGACGGCGAGAACGGTATCGGTTTCCTTGCACTCTGCCGAAACGTCAGAGCGCGAGAATGCGACGGTCGCAGAGGTTTCCTCGTCCGGTATGATATCGTCATGCTCGGGAAGCTGTTCCTCGCGCTTGACCGGCGCAACAAAGCTTTCCTGATGGTAGTGGTCCATGTCATAGCCGAGTGCGATAAGCATCTCGCGGACCGCATCCATGAACGGTTCAGGGCCACAACAGTAGACTTCGCGTTCCATGTAATCGCCCGCGATCAGGCCGATCATAAGCTGGTTCAGGCGCCCGCGCAGGCCGGTCCAGACGCGATAGGGGTCATCTTCCTCGACGATGAAGAACAGCCGGATCGACGGAACCCGCGATGCCATCTGTTCAAGGCGCTGGCGCGCGATGATGTCCTGCGGCCGTTGGGCACAGTGGACAAAGGTCACGTCCACGCCGGTGCCGCGGTCGAAAAGATAGGTGGTCATCGCAAGCGATGGCGTGATGCCCGAGCCCGCCGAAATGAACAGGTATTTTTTCTGCTCCTTGCGGGGAAGGCTGAAGATGCCCGCCGGACCTGTCGCTTTGATCTGCATGCCCGGCGTCAGATGGTCGAGCATCCAGCGCGTGCCGATACTGCCCGCCTGAGCCTTGACCGTCACAGAGATCGTCAGGGGGCGCGAGGGCGAGGACGAAATCGTGTAGGTTTTCCACACGGTGCCGCCCGGAACCGGAAGTTCCAGCGTCAGGAACTGTCCCGGCTCATACCGGAACTGGGCACCCGAAGGCGCAACGAAGCTGAAGGTCGCTGTATTGGAGGCTTCGGGAACGACCGAACAGCAGAGCAGAGGCTCTGCGTCGGTCCAGATGCCGTCATCGGCCGCCGCGATCATTTCTCGTTGTTCTACCATGGTTTTATTCCGCTGCAACGGTGGTGTCGACGCCCGTGATTGCCTGCACCATGGTCGATGCGTACCAATCCACGAACTGGATGTTCCCGCCTTCATGGGTCACCGAGTAAGGGCCGGGCTGGTAGGCCGGTGACAGGATTCCGCGTTGGTTGTTCTCGACCACTTCGCGGTCTTCGTCATTGGTTGCGACCCAGACTTCGGTGAGACGCTTCAAATCATAATCCTGACCCTCGACCGCATCCTTGTGCACCAGCCATTTGGTGCAGACTTCGGTTTCCATCGGTCCGATCGGCGTGACGCGGAAGACAATGATGTGATCCGACAGGAAGTGGTTCCAGCAGCCCGGATACTTGAACTTCAGCAAGGCCCCCGCATCCTTGAAGGGTATGGAGGAGTTGGGTTTGCTCACAGCCACCTTGCCATTCATGGTGTAGCTCTCGCCGGCGTCCAAAAGCGGTGTGCGCACGAATCGCCAGTCACCGCGTTGCGACACACGGTAGGCAGAGGGTGCGCCGACCGCTTCGCAGCGCAGGGTATGGCTGCTTTGAAGGCCTGCCATCTCGCCGCTGTCGTCGTTGCCGATTGCCCGCGGATCTTCGGGGAAGGTCCGGCACAGCGACGGGTGGTTGCCCGCGCAATGATAACATTCGCGATTGTTTTCCCACACCAGTTTCCAGTTGCCCTTTTCGATGATCGTGCTTTCGAAGGCGACCTTGGAATTTTCCAGATCGTGGGGTGCAAGGTAGCGCGCGGTTTCAGCCTCGAATTCGTCGATCGAGGGGGCATCATCCGCGAGGCAGATATAGACCATGCCGCTGATGTTCCGGCAGTTTACCTGCTTCAGCCCATGTTTGGAGGCATCGAAATCAGGTCCCATTTCACGCGCCCAAAGCAGCTTGCCGTCAAGCTCGTAAGTCCACTGGTGGTAGGGGCAGACCAGCTTGGGGCCGGTGCCTTTCTTGCTTTTGCACAGCACCGACCCGCGATGCCGGCAGGAATTGTGGAATGCACGGATTTCACCGTCGTTGCCACGCACGATGACAACGGAATATGCGCCGATTTCATGCACGAGGTAATTGCCCGCCTTCGGGATTTCGCAGGCCGGAAGCACGAAAAGCCAGTCGCGGTACCAGATATTTTCCATATCGGCCTTGAACACACCCGGATCGCAATAAAGATCCTGTGCAAGCGAATGTGCCGGCTTGCGGCGCAGGAGCGTGGATAGAACATCGGATTCGCGAAGCATGGCATACCCTTGGTTTGTCGTTCCGCCGCATGGCAGGAAGCTGATCGTTTTGAAATTCCAAAGGCCGGCGGATCAGAACCTTTGATCCCGTACCTTTGACCCTGCAATGGCACGCATCCGGTCGGGTAACGGCGATAATTACGACTTCAAAAATATAATTTGCGACCGGCTGTATTCGCCTTCGCGCGGCGCAAAGATTCGTCCCTGTTGCGGGGCTCTTGCCGGGCCGTGCCCGCGACCTTTGGCTGCGGCTTTGTGTGTCGCCCTTCTTGACCGCATTAAGCATGCGTTGGTAACGCGGCCGCACCACCGTAAAGGTCTGGCCGGCAATGGCCTGTCCTTGCGCATGGTCGGCGGTTGGGGAATACTGCCGGGATTGCCCGTCTGGCGACGATGGCCTGAATGCGTGTGATCACCGGCCATAGGGCTCATGCGTAACAAGTAGGAGAGGGCACGCCGTGCGGCTGCTTTATATCGAAGACAACGAACGGCTTGCCAAGAACACGGCGGCCAGCCTTCAGCGCAATGATTTCGTGGTGGACTGCGTGAGCAACGGCGCCGATGCCATGCATGCTGCACGCAGCTATGTCTATGACGCCATCGTGCTTGATCTGGGTCTGCCTGATATCGACGGCATGGACCTTCTTGACCAATTGCGCGCCGAGCGGCCCGATACGCCGGTGGTGATCTGTACCGCGCGCGACACGCTCGAGGATCGGGTGGCGGGCCTTAACAGCGGGTCGGACGACTACTTGGTAAAGCCCTTCGCCGCAGAAGAGCTTGTGGCGCGGTTGCGCGCCGTGCTGCGCCGCCCAGGTGGGGCGCTTGGGCTGCATCTTACGGCGGGCAACATCAGCCTTGATACGGTCGCGCGCGAGGTGCGGATTGACGGTGTGCGGGTCAAGGTGTCCAGGCGCGAACTTGACCTTCTGGAGGTGTTCATGCGGCGCAAGGGGCGTGTCCTGACGCGTGATAATATCGAGAATGCGCTTTACGGATTTGATGATACCCCGACCCCCAATGCCATCGAAGTGGCGGCGCACCGCTTGCGCAAGAAGCTGAGCGATCTGGGCGCGACGCCGCGGATCGAGACCCTGCGCGGGATCGGTTATGTGCTGGAGGATGACGGGCTGTGAAGCTGGTGGGGGTGCAGCGCGTGATCGGACAGCGCGGATCGCTGTTGCGACGGTTGGTGATCAACATTTCCATCGCCATGGCGATCTGCGTCCTGCTGGCAGGCGCAATCATCTCGTTCGAATTCTATGAGCACCTGCAAGAGCGGACTGAGGATGAATTGCGCCGCGAGGCCACCGAGATTCTGGCACAGCTTGACCCGGAGGCCGAGGATCTGGGCCTGCCCGCAGGGTCGATCCGGTTCACGGGGCCGGGTGGCGTTTTCCGCTATACGGTGTTTGACGGCGATCTGCGCCCCGTCGTCGGCTCGGAACTGGCCGGGCTTGCGAGGACAGAGCGTCGGGATCTGCTGCGCAAGGCAGAGCAGGGGACTGTCCTGTTGGGGGGCGGACGGCTCGGGCTTGTGGTCAAGGGGCCAGACGAGCGCCTTGTTCTGGTCTCGCGGTCGTCGTCGCAAGGCAACCACAGCCCGCTTGTCACGCTTCTCGATGAACTTGGTGAACAGTTGAGTTGGGTCGTTATCGGGATCATCATCGTCCTGATGGCGGCGGTTGCAACGGCGCGCCGCGCGCAAGAGCCATTGCGCCGGGCCGTGGGACAATTGCGCAGCGTGGCGCCGGGGGCCCCGGAACGGCGGCTTAGTGCCGAGGGCATGCCCGGAGAAATCCGTCCGCTGATCGACAATGTGAACCGCGCCTTTGATCGGCTTGAGCGGGGCTATCAGGCACAGCGCGATTTTTCGTCCAACGTGGCCCATGAGGTGCGCACGCCGCTGGCGGTTCTGCGCTCGACCATCGAGCGGCTTGAGGATGGCCCTCACCGCCGCGAACTGCTCGGGGATCTGTCGGGGCTGGACCGGATGTTTGCCCAGCTGATTGATCTGGCACGGGCCGATGCCGCCGGTGAAACCGCCATGGCCGAGGTCGACCTCTACCAGATCGCGTTTGATCTGGCGCGCGAGAAAAGCGTTCCGGCCCTGCGCGCCAAGCGCAGCATGGCCGTCAGCGGCGCAAGCCATGTGCCGGTGCGCGGGCATGCCGGGCTTTTGTCCGTGGCGCTTGGCAATCTGGTGCGAAATGCGCTCAGCCATGCGCCCGTGGGCGGTGAGGTCGAGATCGAGCTTTGTGCAAACCCGCCCGGCTGGCGGGTCTCCGATACCGGGCCGGGTGTGCCTGATGATCTGAAGACCACGCTGTTTGATCGTTTTCAGCGGGGCAGGGCGGCGGCCGATGGCGGGGCCGGTATCGGGCTTGCGATCGTGCGAGCGGTCGCCGAGGCGCATGGCGGGCATTGTCATATCGAGGACCGCCCCGGTGGCGGCGCGGTGTTTGTATTCGAGTTGCCAACCGCCGAAACCGGGTCAGCGCCGCAACACCCGGCAAAAAAATAGCGCCGGTAAGCATCATGTAAGGCTTGGGGTCCAGATTGGCCTTGTTCCCCCCAAATGACGGGGATCGGATTGAGGCAAAACATGCAAATAGACTTCTTGACCCCGCAAGAGAGCGTGTGTCCGGTTGCGATCGTCGCCGCACAGGACCACGTGGCAAGCGTTTACCGTGAGACCTACGGCGCCACGGTCCGCAGCTTTGCCCCGACTCTGGTAATTGCCCGCAATCATACCGGGCAGATAACCTGTGTCGCGGGCATCCGTACCGCGCAGGACGGGTTCTTTTCGGAGCACTACCTTGAGCGCCCGTTCGACGCGGTCCTGAGCGAATGTGGCCATGGGCCGGTGGCTGCGGGCAAGGTACTCGAAGTGGTGTCGATGGCGGCGACCTCGCCGTTTCCGGTGCTGCCGGTGCTGGATGCGATCATCGGCTGGGGCCGCTCGCGCGGGATGGAATGGGGTGTTTTCACCGCCACTGCGCCGTTGCGCCGCTTGCTGAGACGGGCCGGAATGACGCATGTCATGCTTGCGCCCGCGCGTCTTGAACGGGTCAGCAATCCCGGCGATTGGGGCCGGTATTACGACAGTGACCCGTGGGTCTGTGCCTTTGGCGACCGCCTCCCTCCGCAGCCGGTGACCCTTGATCCGCGCCGCAGGGTGTCCTGATGCATGAGGTCTTTGCGGCCCTTGCGCGGAATGTGGCGCACCGCCCGGATGCGCCCGCGTTCCGCGATGAGGCGCAGGCGCTTGACTGGCGCGCACTGGCCGCGCGTGTCTCGGGGCTGACCCATGCGCTGGCGGATGCGCCGCCCGTGATCGGGATTGCCGTGCCCGGCGGGGTCGATTTCGTGGTCGCCGATCTTGCCGTTACCCTGAGCGGGCGCCGTCTTGTGCCGGTGCCGTTTTTCTTCAGCCCCGAACAACAGGCGCATGTGCTGGCCGATGCGGATGTGGGGGCCATTATCGGCGCTCCGCGCGCGGCGTCTTTCGGTTTGCCGGTAATCGCGCCGAACGCGCCCGATCCGGCTAGGGGCCTGCGGGACTATGGCGGTGGCGCAACCCGTGTCATCTATACCTCCGGCTCGTCGGGGCGGCCCAAGGGCGTGGTGCTTGGCGACCGACAGCTTTCGGCCTCGGTTCTGGCGCTTGCGGATGTGGTCGGGGCAACGGCGGGTGACAAACACCTGTCGGTGCTGCCGTTGGCACAGCTTCTGGAGCAAACCTGTGGTGTGTTCCTGCCGATCCTTGCGGGGGCCGAAACCGTCTTTTCCGCCGGGGCCACTTTCGCGCTTCTGGGCGGGCCGGTGGCGCCCTTCATGGCGGCACTGGCGCGGGAAAATCCTACGACAACCCTTGTGGCGCCCTCGCTTCTGGCACGCTGGCTGGATGCGATCGACGAGGGCGGTGGCGCGGCGCCCGCTTCGTTGCGCTTTGTCGCCGTGGGCGGGGCAGTGACGCCGCCGGGCGTGCTTGCGCGCGCGCAGGCACAGGCCATCCCGGTCTGCGAGGGTTATGGCTTGTCGGAGTGCTGTGCGGTGGTGGCGATGAATGCGCCCGGCGATGCCATGGCGGGCACGGTGGGGCGGATTCTCGACCCGCTTGACGTAAAGATCATCGACGGCGAAATCACGGTCGCCGGACCCACGGTGATGCAAGGCTATCTCAACGGCGCGCCCGCGCCCGAGCGTTGGCACACCGGTGATAACGGCCACTTTCACGACGGTCGCCTTGTGGTCGAGGGGCGGCGCGATGCCCTGATCGTGACCGGTGCGGGGCGCAATATTTCACCCGAATGGGTGGAATCCCGCGTTACCGCAGATCGGCGTATCAAGGGGGCGGCGCTGTGCCATGGGCCGGATGACCGGCTGATCCTTGTGGTGGCCCCGACCGCGCCGGTCACCCCGGCAGATATTGGCGCGCTTCTGAGCGATCTGCCTGCCTATGCCCGAGCAGAGGCGGTGGTCTTTGCCGATCCCGGACATGACGGGCTTTTCTTTCCCGCAGGCACGCCCAATCGGGCGGTGGCCGCAGATGTGGCGCGCACGGGCGCGCGCCTTTCTCTTGTTGACGATGATGAGGCCTGTTTGACATGACCGAACCCCTGCAAAAAACCGCCCTGATCACCGGCGCCGGGTCGGGCATCGGCCGCGCCCTAGCGCTTGAGGCGGCGCGGCGCGGTTATGCGCTGATCCTCACCGGGCGGCGCCGCGCGCCGCTGGCAGAGACTGCGGAACTGACCAGCAACGGCGCGCGCTGTATCCTGGGCGATGTCGCCACGGCCGAGGGGCGCGCGGCGATCTGCACAGCCGTCGGGGGCAGGCTTGATGTCCTGATCAACAATGCCGGCACGCTCAGCGTCGGTCACCTTGGGGCGCAGGAGGATGCGGCGATTTCGGCGATGCTCGAGACAAACCTGCTGGCCCCCATTCTCCTGACCCGCGATCTGTTGCCTGCATTGCGCGCAGCGGGCGGGCGGGTGGTCAACCTTGGGTCGGTCTTTGGCGATATCGCCTATCCGTTTTTTACCGCCTATTCCGCCACCAAGTTTGGCCTGCGCGGGTTTTCGGACGCGTTGCGCCGCGAGTTGTCAGGCAGCGGCGTGGGCGTGACCTATGTTGCGCCGCGCGCCACGCGCACCGCCGCCGAAAGCGCCTTTGGCCCGCTGGTCGAGCCGCTTGATATGCATCTTGACAGCGCCGAAAAGGTCGCGCGTCAGGCCTGGGATGCGATTGAGGCGGGCAAGCGAGATAGCTATCCCAGAAGCCGCGAGCGTCTGTTCGTTCTGATCCAGCGGTTGTTTCCCTCGCTGATTGACAAGTCCGTCGGCGCACAGGCGCGCGATGCAAAAACGTTGGAAGCACTGGAAACCGTAAGCGCGCGGTAAGCCCGCTCGGCGATACCACGGCCAAGGCATTCAAAGACGAAAGGCTCGACTGATGCACTATAATATCCTGCGCCCCGATCACCCTGGGGATGACGCAATCGACGATGCAACCATCACCACGATCAAAAGCCATCTTGCCCAGGATGGTTGGACCCTGCTGCGCGGTTATGATGTGGACATGGCCAGGTTCAGCACGCTGAGCGCGCGGCTTTGCACCAGGATCACCTTTGATCCGGCACGGGATCATTCCGAGGAAAACACCCAGAAGGTGGACGCCGGGCTTGGCCCGATCGGGCTTCATATCGAGAACGGCAATACCCCGGTCTGCCCCGATATCGTCGCGTTTTACAGCCCGCGTGCGGCCTTTGAGGGAAGCCAGACCACGATTTGTGACGGGCGTTCCGTTCTGGCGAGGTTTGACGAAAACCGCCGCGCCCGCTGGAGCCGGGCGATCACCGTCAAGCGCAACCTGCCCGAGGCGCTCTGGAAGCGGTATCTGGCCAATGAACACCCCGCGATCAGCCGCCCCGAAGAGGTGACTGAGCGCCATATTCTTGAGTTCAAGGCTGCTGTGCCCAATCAGGATTTCGCGCTCTGCGAAGACGGGTCGCTTGATTACAGCCTGACAATCAACCCGGTGCGGGAATCGACGCTTTCGGGCGGTGCGGCATTCGCCAACGCGGTGCTTGGACCCTCGCATAATTACGAGCCGCCGCGCTATGTATTCGGCGATGGGGAAGAGGTCGGCGCCGACGAGATCGAAGAGCTGCGCGAGATGGCCGAAAGTGTGACCCATGAGATCAACTGGCAGGATGGCGACGTGGCCATTCTTGACAATACACGGGTGATGCATGGCCGCCGCGCGATCGTCGATGCCAATCGCCAGCTGTTCATCGGGATGGGTATTCTTTGATCTGAGGTCGCGGCGGCAACTTTCCAGTGTCGCCGTTTCGCTTTGCTGCCGCGCGCCTGTCGGCGCGTCATGTCTTGCCATTTCGGGGTGAGGCCGCTCTAACCGCCCTGGTAAAGAGCGGCAGGGCGGCAGGGTGAACATGAAATCCGAAAGTGACGTTCTGATCATTGGCGCGGGCATCGCCGGGCTGACGGCGGCGCTTTGACTGCAAGAGGCGGGGGCAGGTGTCGTCGTGCTGGAGGGCGCGGAGGAGATTGGTGGCCGGGTTCGGGCGCTGCGCGGGTCCGATGGCACGGTGCTTGGCGACCTTGGCCCGACATGGGTCTGGCCCCGCTGGCAGCCGGTGGTCGCGCGCTGGATGACGCGACTTGCGCTTGCGCCGTTTGAACAGCATGACCTCGGTGACGGTATTCTCGATGGGTTCGGCGGACCTCCGCGTCGGCAACCCCTGATCGGACAGGACGGGATTTCGCGTCTGGTCGGCGGGCCGAGCGCGATCGTCGAGGCATTGGCCGCAAGGTTGGCTGCGCCAAGCATAAAGACCGGTGCGCGGGTGGTCGAGATCACGGCGCAGGATGGCGCTATGCGGGTGATGACCGCAGGGGGCGGGGCGCATGTGGCGCATCGCGTGATCCTTGCCACGCCGCTGCGCGCGACGGTCGAGGGCATTGGCATCGACAACCTGCCTGCGCCGCTTCTGGCGGCGATGCGTGCGGCCCCCACTTGGATGGCGCAGCAGGCCAAGGTGGTTGCGATTTATCCGCGCGCCTTCTGGCGCGATGCCGGGCTGTCGGGCCGGGTGGCAAGCCGCGCCGGGCCGCTGGTCGAGGTGCATGATCATACGCCGGCGTCTGGCACCGTGGGGGCGCTGTTTGGTTTTGCCGGGATCGGTGCGGCGGAGCGCGCCGAAAATCCGCAAGGGCTTCGCGTGGCCATCCTCGCGCAACTGGCGCGCTGCTTTGGGCCAGAGGCGGGCGCACCGACAGAGCTTGTGATCAAGGACTGGGCGCAAGAGACGTTGATTTGCAGTGCGCTCGACCTTGCCACGCCGCCAGAGCACCCCGACGTCGCCCCCGAGATCCTGCGGGCGGGGCATCTGGGCGGGCGGTTATGGTTTGCCGTCTCCGAGACCGCCGATCAAAGCCCCGGCTTGATCGAGGGCGCGTTTTCGGCCGGGGAAATGGCGGCCCAGAGGGTGCTTGCCACGCTCTGAGCGGCTTAGCTGCGCTGACCGGAGAACCGGCTTTGCCAGTCTTCGCGCGCCTCGTCGGTAATCTTGGAAAACAGAACCTCAGGCACGGTAAAGGCATGGCCCGGCGCGAAGGTCTCAAGTGCCGCGCCGATGTCGTCGGGCCAGCTGTCATCCTCGGTCTGCATTGCGTTCAGCATACTGGCGGCAGCACCGGGAATGAACGGTGCGCTCAGCACCGCGTAAAGCCGGATCAGGTTCAGCGCGAGGCGGATTTGCATCGCCGCCTGTTCGGGGTTTTCCTTGAAGGTCGACCAGGGCGCGGCATTTTGCAGGTATTCATTGCCCTCGACCCAGATCGCGCGCAGGGCGGCGGCCGATTTGCGCACCTCCATGGCGTCCATATGGCCCTCGTACTCGCGCAGGCGTGCGGTCAGCCGCTCGATCAGCGCGGTTTCCTCGGGGCCATAGGCGCCACCGGCGGGGATCTCTTCGCCAAACTTCGAGCGGCAGAACTTGGTCACGCGGCTGACGAAATTGCCAAGCACATCTGCGAGGTCCTTGTTGACCGAGGCCTGAAAGTTTTCCCAGGTGAATTCGCTGTCCGAGCTTTCGGGCGCATGGCTAAGCAACCACCAGCGCCAGTAATCGGCGGGCAGGATTTCAAGCGCCTGATCCATGAACACGCCGCGCCCCTGAGAGGTCGAAAACTGGCCGCCGTCATAATTGAGGTAGTTGAAGCTCTTGATGTAATCGACAAGCTTCCAGTCCTCGCCCGACCCCATGATCGTGGCCGGGAAGCTAAGCGTATGGAAGGGGACGTTGTCCTTGCCCATGAACTGCGTATAGCGCACGTCACCGGCGCCGCGTTCGGTGCGCCACCAGCGTTCCCATGCGGCGTCGTCAAGCCCGTTGGCCTCGGCCCATTCCCCGGCGCAGGCGATGTATTCGATGGGGGCGTCGAACCAGACGTAGAACACCTTGCCCTCCATGCCGGGCCAGTCCTCGGTGCCGCGCTTGACCGGGATGCCCCAGTCGAGGTCGCGGGTGATGCCGCGATCCCGAAGCCCGTCGCCATCGTTGAGCCATTTGCGCGCGATCGAGGTGGTCAGGATCGGCCAGTCGGTCTTGCTGTCGATCCAGGCGTTCAACTTATCGCGCATCTGGCTCTGGCGCAGGAACAGGTGTTTGGTTTCGCGCACCTCAAGGTCGGTCGAGCCGGAAATCGCCGAGCGCGGGTCGATCAGGTCGGTCGGATCAAGCTGTTTGGTGCAATTCTCGCATTGATCGCCGCGCGCCTTGTCATAGCCGCAATTGGGGCAGGTCCCCTCGATATAGCGGTCGGGCAGAAAGCGTTTGTCGGCGTTGGAATAGACCTGTTTCTCGATCACTTCCTCGATCAGTCCCGCCTCAAAGAGTTTTCCGGCAAGGTGCTGGGTCAGGGCATGGTTCTGCGGGCTGGACGAGCGGCCAAAGTGATCAAAGCTCAGGCCGAATCCCTTGGCGATCCCGGCCTGTACGGCATGCATTTCGGCGCAATATTCGGCCACCGGCTTACCCGCCTTGGCGGCGGCTAGTTCGGCCGGGGTGCCGTGTTCGTCGGTGGCGCAGAGAAACAGCACCTCGTTGCCGCGGCTGCGCTGGAAGCGGGCAAAAAGATCGGCCGGCAGCTGGCTGCCCACCAGATTGCCCAGATGTTTGATCCCGTTGATATAGGGAATTGCCGATGTGATCAGATGCCGTGCCATGTTACTCGCCCCTTGAAGGTTTGAGCCCCCTTTAGCGCGTCTTTGCGGGCAGTTCTAGCGCCGGTTCTCAGGTTTGTCGCGGCTGCGCCCTGTAAGGCGGCCAATCAGGAACGAGGTGCGCGGCGACCAGACATAGGCCGTGCGCTGTTCCGCGCCCGGGCGCATGCGCATACGGATCAGGCCAAAGACCACCAGAGCGCCATGTCCGGCGGCAATCATCACGAACATAGCGGGTGGGCCATAGTGTTCGATCAGGGTCGAGGCCATAAGCGGCGCGGCAATCGCGCCAAGGGCGAAAAAGAACATCAGTGCGGCCGAAAGCTCAACCCGCTCATGGGCTTGGGCAAAATCATGGGCATGCGCCGCGCTGACCGAATAGATCGGAAAGGTGGTCATGCCGAAGAAGAAGGCGGTCAAAAGGATGCCGAAGGTGCCAAGGTCATGGGTGGCGGCGGTCATCACGCTGCTGAGGATCGCGGCAATCGACAGGCCGATCAGAACCCAACGGCGGTCATAGCGATCCGCCAGCCAGCCGACCGGGTATTGCGCCATCGCGCCGCCCAGCACGAAGACTGCCAGAAAGCCTGCGATCTGATCGACGGCAAGGCCGACCTGTTGACCGTAAAGCGGGCCGATCATCCGGAACGACGCACTTGAGAGCGCCGCGACCAGAACGCCGGCGGCGGCCAGCGGCGAACAGGCGATCAAGAGCATCGGGCGCAGGCGCGGGGCATCCGGGGTTTCAGGTTCGCGCAGGCGGCTGAGCGTAAGCGGCAGGAGCGCCGCGCAACACAGCATCGCCAGCAGGTTGTAGGATACATAAGAGGCAGGGGCGAGCACGCTGATCAGCATTTGCGCCATCAGCGAGGCGCCCATATCCGCAACCCGGTATATCCCCATGGTTCTACCGCGCGTCTGATTGGTGACCTTGGCCTGAAGCCATGCCTCGATCACCGTGTAACAGCCCGCCACGCAAAGCCCCGAGGCGACCCGCATGACCGCCCAGGCATAGGGATCAATCACCACCATATGCGCCAGAAGTCCGATTGCCCCTGCCGAGGTGAAGGCGGCAAAGGCGCGCGAATGGCCGATGCTTCCCATCAGGCGCGGCGCGAACCAGCAGCCGATGAAAAAGCCGACAAAATGCGCCGATCCCAGCATGCCGATCTGGGCAGTGGTGAAATCGAGCGTCAAGCCTGACAACGCATCCAGCGGACCCACGCCCCCTGTCGACAGCTGAAGTAGAATGACCGACAAAAAGAGGGCCGCAAAGGAAATGATGACGCGCATTATCCCCGCAGAATGTCAGGAGGGCGGGTATGGGCCTTGGTCTTTTTCGACATGCGGATGTCGTTTTTCGCAGGCCGGGTTATTTTTCGATCCGGTCGTCGGGGCAATTCGCGAAACTTGTTCGCCCCCGGGGCCGAGCGGCCGGTCGTGCAGGCCATGCCGTCTTGGGGGTGACGCTGCCGCCAAAACCGCTAGATTGCGCCCGAGCGACAAAAACACGAGGACAGGACATGCGGAAAAAACCATTGGGGCGTACCGGCTTGCAGGTCAGCGAGCTTTGTCTCGGCTCGATGACATGGGGCACGCAGAACAGCCTGCAAGAAGGCCATGCCCAGATTGATCGCGCGCTGGAACGCGGGGTGAATTTCATAGATACCGCAGAGATGTATCCGACCACCCCGATCTCGGCCGGGACCACCGGGCGGACCGAGGAAATCATCGGTGAATGGTTTGCCGGTACCGGGCGGCGGGGTGATGTGATCCTTGCCACCAAGCATTCCGGCGCGGGGTTCAAGAATGCCCGCGATGGCGCGCCGATTTCGGCCAAAACGATCCCCGAGGCGATCGAGGGCTCTCTGCGGCGGCTTAAAACCGACTGCATCGACCTTTATCAATTCCACTGGCCCAACCGGGGCAGCTATATGTTTCGCAAGAACTGGGCCTATGATCCGTCAGGCCAGAACCGCGAGGAGACCCTGGCACATATGCAAGAGTCGCTTGAGGCGTTGCAGCGCGAGGTGGATCGCGGCACGATCCGGCATTTCGGCCTCTCGAACGAAAGCGCCTGGGGTACGGCGCAATGGCTGCGCCTATCCGAGGCCGGACACGGGCCGAGGGCGGCCTCGATCCAGAACGAATATTCGCTGATGTGTCGGCTTTACGATACCGACCTGGCCGAGCTTGGCGTGAATGAAGATGTCGGCCTTTTGGCATTCTCGCCGCTGGCCGCAGGTTTCCTGACTGGCAAATACCAGGGCGGCGCGGTGCCCGATGGGTCGCGGATGGCGATCAACGGCGATCTTGGCGGGCGCAAGACCGGGCGCGCCTTCGAGGCGGTTGATGCCTATCTTGTGATTGCGCACAAGCACGGGCTTGATCCCGCGCAGATGGCGCTCGCCTGGTGTCTGACGCGGCCTTTCATGTGCTCTGCGATCTTTGGCGCGACCACGCCGGAACAGCTTGATCTGGCGCTTGGGGCAGGGTTTATCACTCTGAGCGACGAGGTGCTGGACGAAATCGCCACCGTGCATAAGGAGCATCCGATGCCCTATTAAGGCAGACGGGGGCACGCTTTGGCCGGTTTGGGGCGTGGCCCCCTTGTGTGGCGCGCGCTTGCGGCGTATAGCGCGGCCTGACCCAAAAGGAGCCGTCGCAATGGTAGGTAGTGCCAATCTCAACGTCATGCTGAAAGCCGCGCGCAAAGCGGGGCGGGCGCTGGCCAAGGATTTCCGTGAGGTCGAGAACCTGCAGGTGTCGATGAAAGGCGCCGGCGACTTCGTCAGCCGCGCCGATATCGCCGCCGAGAAGATCATCAAGAGCGAACTGATGGGCGCGCGCCCGACCTATGGCTGGCTGGCCGAAGAGGGCGGCGGCGAAGAAGGGCAGGACCCGACACGCCGCTGGATCGTCGATCCGCTGGATGGCACCACGAACTTTCTGCACGGTCTGCCCCATTGGGCCGTCTCGATCGCGCTTGAGCACAAGGGCGAGATCGTCGCCGGGGTGATCTATGACGCCGCCAAGGACGAGGCGTTTTTTGCGGAAAAAGGCGCCGGGGCCTGGTTGAATGAAAGCCGCCTGCGGGTGTCGGGACGCGGCAAGATGATCGAGTCGATCTTTGCCACGGGTCTGCCGTTTGGCGGGCGGGCCGATCTGCCGGAGACGCTTCAGGATCTGGCGCGGATCATGCCGACCTGCGCCGGTGTGCGGCGGTGGGGCTCGGCGGCGCTTGATATGGCCTATGTGGCGGCCGGACGTTACGACGGGTTTTGGGAACGGCGCCTGAATGTCTGGGATATGGCCGCGGGTGTCGTGATCGTGCGAGAAGCGGGCGGGTTCATCGAGCCGCTGCGCAAGGGTGGCGACATTCTTGCCGATGGCGAGGTGATCTGTGGCAACGAAGCCATTTTCGACAAGTTCGCCGGTGTGATCCGCGGCTGAGGCGGGCCAGGAAAATTCGCCGAATTTTCTTGTTTGAGTATTTATGCCAAGAAGAAGCTAGGCGTCGGAGGGGTGGTTTATCCCGTCGACCCAACCGATATCGCCGAGATCGCGCGGGTTGACCCCTTGCAGGGTGCCGAGGTTGATGCCGTATTCTTTCGGATTAGAGCGGCGTTGATGGTGGGTGTAAATCCCGCAGGTCTTGCAGAAATAGTGTTTGGCCGTGCCTGTTCCCCATTGATAAAGGGTCAGGTTTTCGCCCCCCTTGACGATTTCGACGTCCGCAAGGGGAGCCGAGACCGCTGCGGCGCCGCGGCGGCGGCAAAAGCTGCAATCGCAGCGGCGCGCGGTATTCAGGTCATCCGAAAGTGTCACGCGCAGTTCAACGGCGCCGCAATGGCAGGTGGCTTTGTGGGTTTGAGTCATTTGGGATATCTCACTCGGGGAATGGACGTGCGACGATAGGTGTAATCGGCCTCAGGGTGGGGCGGTTTGCCATCGGTCATGTTCCAGAAACGCCGCCCGCCAAGCCGCAGGAACAGCGGCAGTGTGAGGGCCGCGCCGATCACGAAGCCGCCCGCATGTGCCCAATAGGCGACGCCGCCGTTGCCTGCGTCCACGCCGATGCCGCTAAAGAGCTGGATCGCGAACCACAGCACCAGAAGGATCGCGGCGGGAATGGTGATGATGCGGAAGAACACGATGAAGATGACCAGGATATCGACCCGAGCAAACGGAAACAGCAGCAGATAGCCCCCCATCACGCCCGCAATCGCCCCGGAGGCTCCGACCATCGGCACCATCGAAAGAGGCCCGGCAAGCACCTGTGCCAGGCTCGCGCCCATGCCTGAGACGAGGTAGAAGGCAAGATAGGGCAGGTGGCCCATCCGGTCCTCCATGTTGTCTCCGAAAATCCACAGAAACAGCATGTTGCCGACAAGGTGCATGAGCCCGCCATGCAGAAACATCGAGGTGAAAAGACCGGAATATTCGCCCATCTGGGTGACGCGCGCGGGGATCATTGCCCAGTCAAAGAAGAACTGGTTCAGGGCGCGCGCATCGTTGAACAGTGGCCAATACCCGATGAAGATCACCACGTTGAGGGCAATCAGTGCATAGGTCACATAGGGCGTGCGCCCGGATGGGTTATGGTCGCGTATCGGGAACATGGGGCCACGTTGGCCCCATGTGGTGATAAGGTCAAGCCATGCCGCCAAGCAGTTCGGCGTTGCCGCCCGCCGCCGTCGTGTCGACGCAGACGTGGCGTTCGTGCAGGGCGTGGCCGGTGTCGGGCATGCCGGTGATCAGCGGCATGATCGGGCCGCTGCGCTCGCTGAGAGCAAGGGCATAGGCGCGGGCCGTATCCGCATCCCCCCACCAGAGGGCGCCCGACAGGCCGCCAAGGGTGGTGAGAGCCGCAGGGTCAAGGGCACCTGTGACCTGCACGGCAACGCCGCCGAGATCGGTGACGGCCCTGGCCTGTTCGGCGGCGGCCTTTTGCCCCGGTCCAAGGCACAGGAGGGCGGGACGCACGCGGGTTGTCAGGCGGTTGGATTCGCCGGTGGGTCCGGGCAGGACGATGTCCTGACGCGGTGTGCCGGGGGCGGAATTGGTACGATCCAGAGCGGCCTGGGCGTCATTGACGGCCATTTTTCCAGACCAGTCGGCATCAGCCTGCGCGACCGGACGGGCGGTGAAACGGCTTAGGTAATGCGGCCCGCCGGCCTTGGGCCCGGTGCCTGAAAGCCCTTCGCCACCAAAGGGCTGGCTTCCGACGATGGCGCCGATCTGGTTGCGGTTCACATAGATGTTGCCCGCATGCACCCGTTCGGTCACATGTTGCACGCGGTCGTCGATCCGGGTCATCAGGCCAAAGGTAAGCCCATAGCCGGTGGCGTTGATCGCATCAATCACGCGGTCCAGATGCTTGGCCTTGAAGGTTGCCAGATGCAGGACCGGGCCGAATATTTCCCGCTCAAGGTCCTGGATGCCGCCGACACTGATCAGGCTGGGGGCGATGAACGTGCCTGCATTGGGTGTTTTCAACTCGTGCATCAGGCGGCCTTCGGCGCGGGCTTTCTGGATGTGATCGGCAATGCCCTGACGCGCGGTTTCGTCGATCACCGGGCCGCAATCGGTCGAAATATGCCAGGGCGTGCCGACGCAAAGCACATCCATCGCGCCCTTGAGCATCTTGGTGAAATCCTCGGCGATATCTTCCTGCACATAGAGACAGCGCAGCGCGGAACAGCGTTGGCCGGCCGACTGAAAGGCGGATTCGACGATCGCCTGCACCGCCTGCTCGGGCAGGGCGGTGGAATCGACGATCATCGCGTTGAGGCCGCCGGTTTCGGCAATCAGCGGTGCGCCGGGGGCGAGGTTTTGCGCCATGGCGGCGCGGATTTTCATCGCGGTGGCGGTCGAACCGGTAAAGGCCACCCCGCCGACGCGCGCGTCAGAGGTGAGGGCCGCGCCGACCTCGCCCGCGCCGGGCAAGAGCTGGAGTGCGGTCTTGGGCACACCGGCCTTGTGCATGAGCGAAATCGCCAGATGTGCGATGATCGGGGTTTGCTCGGCGGGCTTCGAGAGAACCGCGTTCCCTGCGGCGAGGGCCGCCGCGATCTGACCGCTGAAGATCGCGAGGGGGAAGTTCCATGGCGAAATACAGGTGAAGATGCCAACCGCCGGGGCCTCGGGGGCGTTGGCGGCGTAATAGCGCAGGAAATCCACCGCTTCGCGCAGTTCGGCCACCGCATCGGGAATGGATTTGCCCGCCTCGCGTGACAGGATGGCAAAAATCTCGCCAAAGTTTTCCTCGTAAAGGTCGGCGACCTTGTTGAGAACCTTCGCGCGCTCGGTCGGTGTGGCCTCCCATGGGCGGGCCGACGAAAGGGCGGCTTCGATCTGGGTGGCACTTGCGGTGGCGACGGTGCCAGGGCTGTCGGCGGGATCGGCGGGGTTGTCGACGCGGGTTGGGGCATTGCCTTTGGCCTTGCCCGCAACAAGCGCGGCGGCTGCCCATTCATGCGCGGCAAAAGCGTCGCGCGCCGTCATCACCGCGTCAAGCGTGGGGCGGTGGTGAAGATCAAAGCCATGAGAATTGGGGCGCTCTGGCTGGAACAGGTCAGGGCCGGTGACCAGATCGGCAGGCGGATCGTTGACCGCGTCATATGGATCGCGGGCGACCACCTCGGGGGCGACCTCTTCATCGACGATCTGGTTCACAAAGCTGGAGTTGGCGCCGTTTTCCAGAAGGCGGCGCACCAGATAAGCCAGCAGGTCGCGATGCGCCCCAACCGGTGCGTAGATGCGGCAGCGGGTCTTTTCGGCCTTCAGGATGATATCGTGCAGCGCCTCGCCCATGCCATGCAGGCGCTGGAACTCAAACGTGGATTTGTCGGTGGCCATTTCCAGAATGGCGGCGGCGGTATGGGCGTTATGGGTGGCGAACTGCGGATAGATCCGGTCGGTCATCGACAACAGTTTGCGCGCGTTGGCGATATAGCTGATGTCGGTGGCGGCCTTCGAGGTGAAAACCGGAAATCCGTCGATGCCTTCGACCTGGGCACGCTTGATCTCGGTATCCCAATAGGCGCCTTTGACGAGACGGACCATGATCTTGCGGTCAAGCCGGGTTGCCAGGTCGTAAAGGTGGTCAAGAACGTGGCTTGCGCGGTGGCCATAGGCCTGAACCACGACGCCGAACCCATCCCAGCCCGCGAGCGCAGGCTCGGCCAGGACGGTTTCGATCACGTCAAGCGACAGTGACAGGCGGTCGGCCTCTTCGGCGTCGATGTTAAGGCCCATCCTGGCGGATTTTGCCAGCAGAGCGAGGCTGCGCAGGCGCGGCACAAGGACCTCCATCACCTGCTCGTGCTGGGCCTCTTCGTAACGGGCATGCAACGCCGAAAGCTTGACCGAGATGCCGGGATTGTCGCGGATATCGGCATTGGTGCAGGCGTCGGCAATCGCGGTGATCGCGCGGCTATAGCTCAGGTGATAGCGGGTGGCGTCACCGTCGGTGCGCGCGGCTTCGCCAAGCATGTCATAGGAATAGGAATAGCCCTTTTTCTCCATATTGGCGGCGCGGTCCATGGCGGATTTTATGTTTTCGCCAAGGACGAACTGACGGCCCATTTCCTTCATGGCGCGGGCAACGGCGGTGCGGATCACCGGTTCGCCTAGGCGTTTGATCGCGCTGCGCAGATGACCGACGGGGCCAGGGGATTCCTCCTTGAGGACCTTGCCGGTCAGCATCAATGCCCAGGTCGAGGCATTGACCAGCGACGAGGTCGAATGCCCCATATGCTTGCCCCAGTTCGACGGCGCGATCTTATCCTCGATCAGCGCGTCGATGGTTTCGGCGTCGGGCACGCGCAACAGGGCCTCGGCCAGACACATCAGGGCGATGCCTTCATCGGTTGACAGGCCGTACTCGGCCAGAAACACTTCCATCAGGCCGGGGTTCGACTGGCCACGGATGTCGCGGACCAGTTGCGCGCCGCGGGCGCAGATGCGCTTGCGGTCATCCTCTGACAGGGCGGCGGCATCGCACAGCCGGGCAAGGGTTTCGGCCTCGTTGGCATAGGTAGCCAGATCAATGGCGCGGCGAAGGTCAGACGCGTAAGTCATGGATGTTTTCCCAAAGTAAGATGACCTAAGCTATCACGATTGATTAAGTTACTTTTCCCGATTACAAATAAATTTCAGGTCAAATGCATTATATTGAGGCAAGAAATGGACCAAAGTGAACAGAGTGATCTTGACCGGTTCGATCGGGCGATTCTAAGGGTTCTGGCGGGCGACGGGCGGATAAGCGTGACCGAGCTTGCGCGCGAAATCGGCCTGTCGAAATCGCCAACGCAGGCGCGCTTGCGGCGATTGGAGCGTGACGGGGTAATCACCGGGTATCGGGCGCTGTTTGACCCGATCCGCCTTGGGCTTGATCACGTCAGTTTCGTCGAGGTCCGTCTGCATGATACGCGAGAGGCGGCATTGGCCGAATTCAACGCGGCGGTGTCAAAAATTCCCGAAATCGAGCAGGTGCATCTGATCGCCGGGAATTTCGACTATCTGATGAAAATCCGTACCCAGAGCATGAGCGATTACCGCCGTGTTCTGGCCGAGCACATCTCGACCTTGCCGCATCTGGCCAACACCTCGACCTATGTGGCGATGCAGGCGGTGAAGGAAAACGCTCTTTCGGATGTGATTTGACCCCTGGGCCGATTGCCCCATTATAACAAGGCATGAAGCATCTGGTTCTGGCATTCGGGGTGATTTTGGCAGTCAGCGGGCCGCTGGCGGCGGCATCATGCCCCGAAGCCCCGGATCACACCTCTGCCCTTGATGCGCTGATCGTAAAGGCGCAGGGCGCGCCGGATGAGCGTGCCGGACGGGTCATTTCCAATGAGATGTGGCAATATTGGGCGGATGCGCCGGATGCTTATGCCCAGGGTCTTTTGGACGAGGGCATGACCCGCCGTGCCGCCTATGACTTTGAAGGGGCGATCAAGGCGTTTGACGCCCTCGTGGCTTACTGTCCGGAGTATGCCGAGGGTTATAATCAGCGGGCTTTCGTCAATTTCATCCGTCAGGATTACGGTGCCGCCCTTCCCGATCTGGATCGCGCCATAGAACTGTCGCCGCGCCATATCGCGGCCTTGTCGGGGCAGGCTTTGACACTGATGGCGCTGGAGCGTCCGGGCGAGGCGGTTCTGGCCTTGCGCGCGGCGCTTGCGTTGAACCCCTGGCTGCCTGAGCGGCATTTGCTGAGGGCGCTTGAGGCGGCTGAAAAAGAGTTATAGGCGTGTCCCGCAAGGCGGCCCGCATTCGCTTTACACCCGCGCGAAAGCGGCTATGTTTCCGCCGCGTCCTGATGCGGGCGTGATGGAATGGTAGACATACCAGACTTAAAATCTGTTGGGCCTTGTGCCCGTGTGGGTTCGAGTCCCACCGCCCGCACCATTAAGTCACAAAAATAAAGCAATTATAGTGGTTTATCGGCGCAATTCTTTGGTCTGTCCCCCCTGAATATTCCCATTCAGTATCCAGTCGCCATGTGTGACCTCAATGGACATGTCCACCGACCGGGTTGAGCGGCGGCGCTTGATTGGTTCACCAGCGCCTCTGTGACCCGAATTCGGGGGACCGGGTCAAATGGGTAATCTGTGCAGGGCTGGCAGACCAGAAGAAGGCCCGCATAACTGAGCGGGCCTTCTTTGCAGGACCGTGTTTCAGGTCTACTGAATACTGTCAGGCGCGACAGCTCGGTAGATGCTTGCCTCGCCCTGTCCATGGACGGTCAATGAGTAGTCGTTGATTGTGTCCTGCCGTGCGGTCGCGAGCAGCTGGTTTTTAACCTGCGTAGGAGTCGCTGTTTTGAATTTGCTGGCGAGAATGGCAGCATAACCGCTTACGATCGGCGCGGCGAACGAGGTTCCTTCGAGACCGCCGTTCAGAGTCGGGTCAACGCCCACCATAAGGTAGTTCGCGTTCACTCTGGAATCCGTACCGGCCTGAGTGGAATAACTGGCGATGCTGACCTTGGTGTTGACAGTCGAGCTGCCGTCAGGATTGTACGTTACGGAAGAGTTTCCATCCAGCGCGCCGACCCAGACGCCTGAGAAAGTGGCGGGATTGTCACCGGCTGCATCCATCAGGCCAACGGAAAGGTAGTCACGGACTGTCTGATATCGCGGTCTTCCACGGCCTGCCACCAAAGTGGTTACAGCGTCTCCCACTGCGGTCCCACCATTGTTACCCGCCGATTTCGCGACAAAAGCGGCCCCGCTCTTGGCGAAGTCGATGATTGTCGTTTCCTGCTGCGCGAAAAGTGTTCCATCCGCGTAAAGGGCGTCGGCTGATGCTGGATCATAGTTGTCCGAGTAGCTCAGGTTCAGAACGTTGAAAACGCCTGAATACGATGGCAGCGTTACTCCTGTTCCGGAAAAGACATCGTGCGTCCTGATGTCAGCCAGGGGAGCGATCATGGCGCCTTCTCTGGAGGTCCATTCGCCATGTTGCAGTGAGAAAGCTCCGTCGCCGAGGTTGCCGGAGCGCAAGTTGCCACTGCTGAAGTCATCGACGAAGGTCATGGCGACCCCTCTTTGACCCGCTGCTGCCGATGGGTCTCTGGCGCCAAGATAACTTCCGCCGTTGTAGGACCAGGCCAGCGGCACATCGCCGTGCATCCAGCCGCGTGGTGTCGCGGTATCGATCGGTGGAAGTGTTGTACCGCCGCCGCCGCCACCGCCGCCATTCCCCTTGTCGGGTTTGACTTTGTCGCCCGGTGGCGCGAGCAGTGCTATATCAGAGCTGTCAGCAAGGACAGGAGTCGTTACAGACGCAGCGATTAACAGCACTGCTGCCGATACGTTTTTCAGAAAGGATTTATGTGGCAATTGTCAGGTCTCCATGGTTCAAATCAAAACAAGACTGGCAAGAAGCAACCTTTTAATAGCGCTCACTGTCGACGCACAGCATTCGACAAGAGTTGGTAAACCTTGATGATATTAGCCCGATAATGGCCAAAATATGGCCAAGTATCTCGCACTCAACCCAGGGTGACGCGTAGTAGGCGGATATCGGATACAGCCTGCGCGATCCATCGAAATTGGAGTGGTTTTCGAAACAGTTATAAAGAGAATCGGAGGCTTAGAACGAGAGCACTGCGCCCATTCTCATGACAAATTGGTCCTCGGGAGACTCGTTGATCAGATAGTTTAGTGTATCAGCGGGCGCCAGGAACGATGCCGCCAAGCGGCAGTTCACTTTTTGAACACCACCAATCGCACCGTAGTTTGCCAAACAGGGCTTTTCACGAAGTTTTCCACCGATAAGGGTTGTCGCTGAGAGCGACAACCGAAAGTTCTCTTCAACTTCGCTCTGCCAGATGAAACCAATTTTCAGGCTGGGATCAATCGTGTATTTTTCGCCAACTTCACCCGTTCCAAATCCCCATAACAGACCGAACTCTTTCGATGTCTGCGTCATCATTGTGATCTGAAGATTGCGCCAGTTACTTTTGTACCAGCGGGAAAAACTGACGTAGTTCCCGTTCGAAAGTTCGTACCCGCCTTGCCTGAATTTCCTGATTGACTGTGACAGGTCCTCGCCCGCGCGGATATCCACCAGATAGGTATTTTCCAGAAAGGACTGTGCCGAGGTCATGGTGCCCGTGCAGGAGAACAAACATATTGCTGCCCCACAAGTGAACGCTCTCAGGCGAATTGCTGTTTGTTTTGCACAGTACAGCACCTGCTATTCTTCCTTCAGCCAGCGTTTGGACGTGATCTGGCCCTATGGCATAGTCGGGCAATGTGGCGATAACATGGACTCGTCTCCTAGGTCTGGTCATACAAGGTTCGCTTGGTCCGCAGACCAGACCTTGGTGCGCGGCGACCTGCGGTGCGAACGTATGGCCGACCTGAAACAGTGCCAGAGGTATGGCATGACCCGATCCCTGAAATGACTGTCCACGAAGCGCCTTTGTTTGGTGGATGCGGCTGATTGTGTTACCCTCTTCTTGCGTGCGCAGGTTGAAGAAAGGTCCGTCAAGTGCCTGCAATTGGGAAGAGGATTGTGTCTCTCGTTGCCTTTCTGGCGCTTAACATCTTCGCCAGTCACCCGAGGTCGGCCCTTGCCTGTGGTGTCGATACAGATTGCCAAATCGGCGCCCGGACGTATCGGATTGTGTTGCCAGATTATAGCGCGGAAACGGATAAAACCGGTGCAATCATCTTCGCCCACGGCTTTCGCGGAACTGCGGCGCGAGCGGTTAAAAACAAAAAACTCACAGCCCTTGCGTCAGAGTTGAATGTAGCGTTGGTCGCGGCCCAGGCAGCAGGACCAGAGTGGAACATCCCGCATATACCGACGGTCGATGCGTCCGAAGGCATTGATGAACTGGCATATTTCGATGCTCTGAGCTTCGACCTGGCAAAGCGCTTTTCCGTTGACCCTTCAAAGACCGTGGTCGCCGGGTTTTCGTCCGGCGCCATGATGGTCTGGCATCTTGCGTGTTTCAGGGGGACGTCATTTGCGGGCTTTGTTCCGATGTCAGGAACATTCTGGAAACCACTTCCATCAGCCTGTCCAACCGGACCTGTGAACCTCATCCACTACCACGGAAGAGATGATCCGATTGTGCCTCTTCACGGTCGCCCGATAAAGGACGCAGAGCAGGGGGATGTATACGACGCGGTGGCATTGATCGCAAAATCGGGCACATATCGACCTTTGCCCGACCAACAGTTGCCTGACCTTGAATGCTCAAGATGGGCCGATGGATCCAGCCATCTGCTTGAGCTTTGTCTTTTCTCTGGAAAGCACACTTGGCGTTCTGAGAACCTGTTACGCGCGGTCCGGCTTTTGTTACCAGATTGATTGAGGTTTGCGGGGGCACTTCAAAGCGTAGGCGATCAACACCGCAGATCTCATCCTGCTCTGCGTCTTGTAGGGCCTTCAGGGGGTTTGGGATTGCACAGGAGAGCCGACAGAGTTTGGCGACGTCGCCTTTGACTGCGGTCGTTTGCTGTCGTGCCGCTAGGCCGCTGCCGGAATGCACGGTCTGGCGAGCGCCTGGCCGTTGGCGTCGTGGAAGGTCGCGGTGAGCTGTGATTTTTGATCGCAGGGCAGGGCCGATGCCGTCATCGGGCCGATGTGAAAGCTTTCAGACCAGGTGTTTTCCGACAGAATGATCTCGTGATGGTCGAACGCCAGATGAATATAGCACAGGTGCTCCGGACATGTGCGGGTGATGCCGGGGCGACCCAGCAGGGCGCGGGCTTCGATCAGGGTTTCGGTTTCGCCGGTGGCGGCGCGGTGTTCGGGGGCCGTGCTGAGCATGCGGTGACCCGGCGAGACCAGAAGGTCGCGGTCCGGAAGGCCCAATCCAAGCGCGCCCTTGCGGATCAGGACAGGGCGCAGATCGGGTGTCGCGTTCAGGGCCCGCGCCGAGACATAGCGGTACCCGGACCAGATCACAGCCTGAAATCCGCGATCACGGGTCAGGACGCGCATGCCGGGGCGCAGGGCCTCGACAGGCTGCTTGCCGGCAAGCGTGGTGATCGCGGCCCCGGGAGTGAAACAGGTGACGGCAGAGAGATGGCCATCCGGGTTTTCAAAAGCGGACATGGGAAATCCTGTTACTTTAAGGCTCACTACTGACTTGTTGTGCTGCGCCACATGCTATCAAATGGGATAACCGAAGCGTTGCCATCACGACAGCTAACGCCACGTTTGTGGTGTAAATGTGGGCGTCGAAAGGTCAGGTTTTGACTTGTTTCGCGTGGCAATGTGTCCGGGTTGTGGATGTGGCGTCACGCATCGCACACAGGTTGAACGTGGCGCAAAGCCCGTTTTGACGGATGAGACAGAAAGAGGAAGAGCAATGGACATGACGTTGGGAATGCGCCCTGAGATGCGGGCGCTGCTTGACCGCGTTGCCGCGATGGTTCGCGATGAGATCATGCCGCTGGAGGCGGAATATCATGGTGAGGTCGGCAAGGGGGATCGCTGGGAATACACCCCGCGTCAGGCCGAGATCCTTGAAGGACTCAAGGCACGGGCCAAGGCCGAAGGGTTGTGGAATTTCTGGCTGACCGACAGTGCGCGCGGGTTCGGGCTTAGCACGGTAGAATATGCCTTTTTCGCCGAAGAGATGGGCAAAACCCCGATGGGGGCCGAGGTTTTCAACTGTAATGCGCCCGACACCGGCAACATGGAGGTGTTTGAACGCTACGGCACCGAGGCGATGAAAACCCGCTGGTTGATGCCGTTGCTTGAGGGCGAAATTCGAAGTGCGTACCTGATGACCGAACCGGGCGTGGCGAGTTCGGATGCGACGAATATCTCGATGTCTTGCGTGCGGGATGGCGATGACTATGTGCTGAACGGCGAGAAATGGTGGGCCACCGGGGCGGGCGATCCGCGCTGCAAGGTGTATATCGTGATGGTCAGGACCGGCGGCGATGACATGCCCAAGCATCAGCGCCATTCGATGATCGTGGTGTCCGCCGATACGCCGGGGATCGAAAAGCTGCGCCCGATGGAGGTATACGGCCACGATGACGCGCCGCATGGGCATATGCATTTTCGCTTTACCGATGTCCGGGTGCCTGCGGAAAACATGTTGCTAGGTGAAGGGCGCGGGTTCGAGATCGCGCAGGGGCGGCTTGGGCCGGGACGTATTCATCATTGCATGCGCGCGATCGGTCAGGCCGAGGCCGCGCTTGAAATGATGTGTCGGCGGTCCCTGACGCGCGAGGCTTTCGGCAAGAAGATCGCGCAGCTTGGGGCGAATTACGACATTATCGCCGAATGCCGGATGGAGATCGAACAGGCGCGTTTGTTGTGCCTCAAGGCGGCGTGGATGATGGATCAGGGCGATCCGCGTGCCGCGGCGCCCTGGATCAGCCAGATCAAGGTGGTGGCGCCGCGCGTGGCCCTCAAGGTGATTGACGAGGCAGTACAGCTTTTCGGGGCGCAGGGCATTTCTCAGGACGTGCCGCTTGGTGCGATGTGGACCCATGTGCGCACGCTGCGTCTGGCGGATGGGCCCGATGCGGTGCACCGCCGACAGGTGGCGCGGACCGAGTTGCGCAAATACACTCAGGAAAAGCTGTAACGCTTTGTGAAAAGGGGGCGTTGTCGGGCGTCCCCGCTCTGCCGCACGATACCCGCGAGGCCGCCTGAAAGGGCGTATGAGCGCTGCCGCACAGGGCGGCCTGCGGGGGCGAACGGTTCTCACGCCTGTGTGATCCCCCAAACGGTTTCATCGCTGCCCATGGCCGCTTAGCTGGATAGGGAACGCAAACCGAAGGGAAAGTTCAATGACTGCTGAATATCGAGTTGAGATCAAACCGGTGAGTGATGATGTGGCCGAGGGTCAGGCCAGGGACTTATTGGACGGTGCGCGCGCCAAGCTTGGGTTCGTGCCGAACATGTATCGTGGCATGGCCAATAACGCGGGGCTTTTGTCGACCTATCTGCACGGCTATGACCAGTTCCGCCAGTCCGGCAATTTCACTGCCCCCGAGCAAGAGGTCGTGTTCCTGACCGTGTCAGAGGCCAATGGCTGTGACTATTGTACGGCGGCGCATTCGATGTTGGCGGTCAATGTATCAAAGCTTG